>JAYUAM010000029.1:0-14244 GCA_043741295.1 Acidimicrobiia bacterium | reverse complement strand
CCCCGATCGAACAGCACCTTGTGCCAGAAGCGGGCGTACAGCAGGTGCAGCACGGCGTGCTCCACACCGCCGACGTACAGGTCGACGCCGCCCGGGTCGCCGGGCCGCTCGGGATCGGGACCCATCCAGTACCGCTCGACGGCCGGGTCGACGAACGACTGGTCGTTCGTGGGATCGAGGTAGCGCATCTCGTACCAGCACGAGCCGGCCCACTGTGGCATGACGTTGAGGTCGCGGCGGTACTGGCGCGGCCCGTCACCGAGGTCGATCGTGACGGTGGCCCATTCCGTCGCCCGTGACAGCGGGGTGGCCGGGTCGGTCACGCTGTCGTTCGGGTCGAGCTTCTGAGGAGCGAAGTCGGCAAGCGGCGGCAGCTCGACCGGTAGCGCGCTCTCGGGGAGAGCGATGGGGCCGAACTCGTCCCACACGATCGGGAACGGTTCACCCCAGTAGCGCTGTCGGGCGAACAACCAGTCGCGCAGCTTGTAGGTGACGGTGCCCGTGCCGACGGCATCGGCCTCCAGCCAGGCGATCGTCATCGCCTTCGCCTCGGCGACGGTGCGGTCGCCGTCGAGCGAGAGCGAGGCGTTCGAGGAGCCGATGTAGCGCCCGTCGCCGACGAACGCCTCCGGCCAGGCCGACGTGTCGCCGGGCCGGGCTGGGTCGGCGTCGTCGCCCGGGGTGACCTCGTGCGCGACGAGCCACGCGGCCGGCGGCTGCTGGATGGCGGGGATCGGCAGGCCGAACCGTCGGGCGAACTCGAAGTCGCGCTGGTCGCCGCACGGCACGGCCATGATCGCCCCGGTGCCGTAGCCCATCATCACGTAGTCGGCGATCCACACCGGGATCTGCTCGCCGCTCAACGGGTTCGTGGCGTAGCCGCCGGTGAACACACCGGTCTTCTCGTTTCCTTCGCGACCGGCATCCTCCTGGCGGGCGAGATCGGTCTTCTTCGCCGCCTCGGCGCGATAGCTGGCGACCGCGGCGCGGGCCGGGTCAGTAGTCAGCGCGTCGACGAGGGGGTGCTCGGGGGCGAGCACCATGAACGTGGCACCGAACAACGTGTCGGGCCGTGTCGTGAACACCCTGATCGGTCCGGCGGGGGAGGCGAACTCGACGAACGCGCCCTCGGAGCGGCCGATCCAATTGCGCTGCATGAGCTTGATCGGCTCGGGCCAGTCGAGCCGGTCCAGGTCCCCGATCAGGCGGTCGGCGTAGGTGGTGATCCGCATCATCCACTGCTTCATGTTCTTGCGGAACACCGGGAAGTTGCCGCGGTCGCTGCGACCGTCGGCGGTGACCTCCTCGTTGGCGACGACCGTGCCGAGTCCGGGGCACCAGTTCACCGGGGCCTCGGAGACGTACACCAGCCGCTGTCGGTCGACGACGAGACGGCGCTCGACGTCGGACAGGTCGGCCCACGGGCGACCGTCGGGCGTCGCACGGATGCCCGCGGCGAATTCGTCGATCAGTTCGCTCACGGGACGGGCCTTGTCGAGCTCGGTGTCGTACCAGCTGTTGAAGATCTGCAGGAAGATCCACTGCGTCCAGCGGTAGAACTGAACGTCCGTCGTCGCTACTCCACGGCGGGCGTCGTGGGCCAGGCCGAGCAGCCGGATCTGCTCGCGGTAGCGGACGATGTTTGCTTCGGTCGTCGTGCGTGGATGCGTGCCGGTCTCCACCGCGTACTGCTCGGCGGGCAGGCCGAAGGCGTCGAACCCCATGGCGTGGAGCACGTTGTGTCCGGTCATCCGCTTGTAGCGGCCGAAGACGTCGGTACCGATGAAGCCGAGCGGGTGACCGACGTGCAGGCCCTCGCCCGAGGGGTACGGGAACATGTCGAGCACGAACAGTTTCGGGCGGCCCGCCACCTTCTCGGGCTCGGCCAGGGGGCCGGAAGGGTTCGGTGCCTCGAACGTGCGCTCGTCCTCCCACTGGTCCTGCCAGCGGGCCGCCATCTCGTTGGCGAGCGCCGCCGTGTAGCGGAATGGTGGAGCGTCGGGGTCGGAGGCGCTCTGCGCGGGTTCGGCCATGGAGGGACAACGCTATTGGTTCGGCCGGCGAGCGGCGAGCCCGTTGCCGCGGCGGCAACGTGGCGCGGCGCGACGGCTCGTCGTCGTGTCGGCCGGACGGGTCAGAGGCGGGCGAAGCGGCGTGAGGCCAGCGCCGCAAACACCGCGAGGATCGCGACCGACCAGGCGATCGACCGCACGACGAACCAGGTCGTGGTGTGACCGAGCAGCGCGCTCGTGTCGCCGCCGAGGACGAGCGCCCGCACGGCGCCGACCATCGCCGTGACGGGCTGGTTCTCGGCGATCGGCTGCAGCCAGCCGGGCATCGACTCGACCGGCACGTACGCGCTGGACACGAACACCAGCGGGAACACCGAGAACGAGATGCCCTGGGCCGCCTGCGAGCTTCCGCTGATGAGGCCGAGGAAGATCTGCACCCAACTGAAGGCGGCCCCGAACAGGACGCAGAGGCCGGCAGCGGCGAGCGCGCCTAGCACCCCGCCGTGGATGCGGAATCCGACGGCAAATCCGACCACGACGCTGACTGCGGCGCCCCAGGCGATGAGCGCGGTGTCGGCCATCGCCCGCCCGAGGAGCACCGCCGGCCGCGGGACGGGGAGGGAGCGCAGCCGGTCGAACAGGCCGCTATCGGCGTCCTCGGCGACGCCGACCGCGCCGCTCGAGAACAGCCCGCTGACGGCGGCGAGCGCGGGGATCAGGAAGTCGACGTAGCGGACCGTGCCGGTGCGTATCGCGCCGCCGAACACGTAGCGGAAGATGAGTAGGAACATCACCGACGTCAGCGCGCTCACGACGAGCAACTGTGGGGTGCGCATGAACTTGCGGATCGTGCGGCCGGCGTAGGTCGTCGCCGTGGCGAGCACGCCGGGCGGGTTGGCGGGGGCGGTGATGGAGAGGGTCACGAGCTTGCTCCGGTCAGGGTGAGGAACACTTCGTCCAGGGTCGGTCGGCGCAGGCCGATGTCGTCGAGCGCAATGCCTCGGTCCGACATCGCCCGCACCGCATCGGCGAGCCGGTTCGTGCCGTCGATGACCGGCACGGCGACGCGACGGCCGGCTTCGTCGACCCGCGGCTCCTCGGAGCCGAGCGGGGCGAGCAGCTCGGTCGCGGCCGCGAGGTCGGTGCCGTGGGCGACGCGCACCTCGACCATGTCGCGCCCGGCGAGCGCCTTCAGCTCGGTCGGGGTTCCCGTGGCGATCGACCGGCCACGGTCGATGATCACGACGTGGTCGGCGAGCTGGTCGGCCTCCTCCAGGTACTGCGTCGTGAGGAGCACGTCGGTGCCCTGTTGCACGAGCGACCGGATCGACTCCCACAGCTCGATGCGCGTACGTGGGTCGAGACCGGTAGTCGGCTCGTCGAGCAGGAGCAACCGGGGTGACCCCACGAGGCTGGCGCCGAGGTCGAGGCGCCGCCGCATGCCGCCCGAGTAGCCCTTCACGGCGCGATCGGCGTCCTCGACGAGGTGGCGACCGCCTTCACGAAGGTGGTCTTGCCGGCGCAGTTCGGCCCGAGCACGGCGGTGACCTTCCCGGACGGGGCGACGAGGTCGAGTCCGTCGAGGGCGTGCACGGCGCCGTAGTGCTTCGTGAGGCCACGGGCCTCGATGGCGGGGGTCGCTTCGGTCATCCACCCATCATGGTCGGCCAAACCGGCCACCCTGCGACCGGGTTCGGACCGAATCGAGTGTCGAGTGTCACCGTCGCCCGGCCACACTTCCTGTTCTGGACCGGTATAGTAGCGCAGGTAGCTGTACCGCTACAGAAACCTCAGGGTGGAGGAGCAACCAATGAACACGCATCTCGTTCTCGCCGATCTCTACGTGCGCAACACCCAAGCCGGCGCTCTGGCGTTCAGCGCGTTGCCGAACGCGCCGGTGCTGCCGGTCGACGATCGTGGGTCCATCATCCGCCGAGCGCTCCGTGGGTTCGAATCGGCCCGGTCGCGGTCGAGCGCCGTCGGTGGCCGACGTCGCCTCGTCCCGGCGATGCTCCACGGGCGTTCCTGACGGCGGGGTCGTCCTCGGCCGTGTCGCCCGCCCTCTGCGTTCTTCGAACGAAACGGCCGCCGACCAGAATGGGGCCGTGGCCCGCGTGACCCTTCAGACGATCGCCGACCGGGTCGGCGTGAGCCGTATGACGGTGTCCAACGCCTTCTCGCGCCCGGATCAGCTGTCGGCCGAGCTGCGGCGGGTGATCCTCGCCGCCGCCGACGCGCTCGGGTACACGGGCCCCGACCCATCGGCCCGGGCTCTCGCCCGGGGAACGACCGGGGCGATCGGCGTCCTGCTCACCGACAGCCTCCAGTACGCGTTCACCGACGAGGTCGCCACGAGCCTGCTGGCGGCGATCACGGCCGAGTTCGCACCGACGGGAATGGCCCTGACGCTGCTCACCTCGACTCCGCACGGAGATCTGTTGCCCGCACGCGACGTACCGATGGATGCCGCGCTCGTCTACTCGTGCGAGGCATCTTCGGTGTCGGCCGAATGGCTGAAGAAGCGCAAGCTGCCGCTCGTGTTCATCGACAACGCCCCAGTGAAGGGCTACTCGTCGGTGAACATCGACGATCGTGGCGGCGCGCGGGCGGCGGCGCAGCACCTGGTCGACCTCGGACATCGCCGGGTTGCGATCGTCACCGCCCAGCACGACACGCCGACGGGCGTCGTCCCGATCGTCGGTCGGTTGAGCGGGAGCAACACGGCGGCGAGCCGGATGGATGGGTGGCTCGACGTCCTCGAGCCCCTCGGGATCGCGCCGTCGGTCGTCAACGCCGCCCACTCCCGGGAGGAGGACGGCTTCGAAGCCGCCGAGGTGCTGTTCGCCTGCGCTGAGTCCGCCCGCCCCACCGCCGTCCTGTGCTTCTCGGACGTCATCGCCGCGGGCGTGATGCGTCACGCCGAGGATCGGGGTCTGAAGGTGCCCGCCGATCTCTCGGTCGTCGGCTACGACGACGCGCTCCTGGCGCGCCGCACGCGCCCACCGCTGACGACGGTGCACCAGGATGTCAGCCTGAAGGGCCGCTCGGCGGCCGCCGCGTTGACTGCGGCTATCAAGCGCTCCCGCCGCGGTGACCCACCACGAGCGCGGCACATCGTGCTCCCTACCTTGCTGATCGTGCGGGCCAGCACCGCGCCGCCGCCGAGGACGCAACGCTCGCAGCCGGCGTAGGTGGCGTGGCGGCGTAGCCGTTCCGTGCCGCATGGAGCGTGGTCGTCGCGATCTGGAAGACTGGCGTCCCGTGGCGGCGATCCCTTCCCTTCCGATCACCAAGCGGCTCGAACGGGCGGCGACGTCGGCGCGGGGCATCAACTTCGTGGCGTCGGGCGGCGAGGTGCGGGTCACCTGGGCTGAGCTGCACGACGACGCTCGTGTCGTGGCCGCGTCGCTGCAGGCCCGTGGAGTTGCGCCGGGCGATCATGTCGCCATCCTCGGCCCGACCTCCCGCGGCCTCGTCACGGCGATCCAGGGGTGCTGGCTGGCGGGCGCGGCGTCGATGGTGCTCCCGCTGCCGATGCGCATGGGTTCGCTGGAGGAGTTCATCGCCCAGACGCGGGGTCGCATCCGTCACGGCGACGCCCGCCTCGTGCTCATCGACGAGGCGCTCGCGCCGTTCTACGTCACGGAGCCGGGAGACCCGCCGACGGTGCCCCTGGCCAACGTGCTCCCCGGAGCCGCCCGCGCGCCGCGCCCGGACGCCGTCCAGATCCCGACGCCCGACCCCGAACGCCTCGTCATCCTGCAGTACACGAGCGGCTCGACGAGCGAGCCGAAGGGGGTGATGATCCCCGACCGCGTGCTCGGTGCCAACCTCGACGGCATCGCCGGCGCCGCCGAAGTGACGGCCGATGTCGACGTCACCATCTCGTGGCTGCCGCTGTACCACGACATGGGCCTCGTCGGCCTCATGGCGCTGCCGATGACCACCGGCATGGAGCACGTGCAGGCGGCGCCCACCGACTTCCTCGCCCACCCGGGTCACTGGATGCAGTGGATCTCTGACCACAGCGGCACCGCCACGGCCGGTCCGAACTTCAGTTGGGCGCTGGCCACGCGCGCCCTCAGGCGGATGGACGGGCTCGACCTGTCGTCGATGCGGGTCGCACTCTCGGGTGCCGAACCGATCGACCCCGACGCGGTGGAGGCGTTCGTCGCCGAGGCCGGCCGGTTCGGCTTCCGGCCGGGCGCGGTGTTCTGCGCGTTCGGCATGGCCGAGTTGGCGATCGGGGGAACCTTCCCGCCGCCGATGCGGGGCATGGTCGTCGACACGGTGGACCGCAAGGTGTTGGAGACCAAAGGCGAGGCGGTTCCGGCCGAGCCGAGTGGCGACCCGGATGTCGACGCCCTCGCGCTGCGGCGCGTGCCCCTGCTCGGCGCCGCGGTACCCGGCCTGGAGATGCGCGTGTGCGACCCGGCGAGCGGCGCCACCCTGCCCGAGCGGATCGTCGGCGAGCTGGAGCTGCGCGGCACCTCGGTGACGCCCGGCTACTACAAGCGGCCCGAGCTCGACGCCGGGCTGTTCCACGACGGTTGGCTGCGCACGGGCGATCTCGCCTACCTCGTCGACGGCGAGCTGGCGATGTGCGGGCGCATCAAGGACGTCATCATCGTCGGCGGACGCAACGTGTACCCGATGGACATCGAACGGGCGGTCGCCGGCGTCGACGGCGTGCGCGCCGGCAACGTCATCGCGTTCGGGGTCGAGGGCTACAAGGGCAAGGAGTCGGTCGTGGTGGTGGCCGAAGCGCGCATCGACACGGCCGACGCCGACGCGGCCGACGGCGCCCTCGAGGGCGTGCGCCGTCACGTGCACGACCGCTGCGTCGAGGTGTGCGGCGTGCCCCCACGCGACGTGTTGCTCGTGGCGCCGGGCACGCTGCCCAAGACGTCCAGCGGCAAGCTGCAACGAGCGAAGTGCCGCGAGCAGTACCTCGGCGAGGCGCTCACGCTCCTCTGAGCAGCCAGAGCGATCAGAGCACGAGGTCGGCGGCGCGGACCGTGAGCGGGAACGGCTCGGTGAGCGTCACGGCAACGGAGCCGACGGCGCGGGCGGTCTCGACGAACTCGTCGTCCCGGCGCGTGAGGATCACCACTTCGGGCACGCTGAGGTTGACGATCCAGTAGTGCCGACAGCCGGCCCGCGCATAGTCGCGCCGCTTGGCTACGGCATCCCGTTCGACCGACGATGGCGAAAGCACCTCGACCGCCAGCAGCGGTGGCTCGGTCAACCGGATCGCCCGCGCCTGCTCGATGCGCACCACGGCGAGGTCGGGCTGGCGGACCGTGGCCCGGGGCACCTCCCACAGCACCCAGTCGATCGGTGACGGGACGACCACGGTGCCCGCCGGACACGCGTCGTCGATCGCCCGGACCAGCCGGGTGACCGCGTACTGGTGCGGACCGCTCGCCGCACTCATGAGGATCGGCTGGCCATCGACGAGCTCGATGAGCACTTCGTCGATGCGGAAGAACTCGTCGAGCGAGAGTGGTTCGCGGACGACGACGAACGGGTCGACCATGGGCGCCAGTGTAGGACGCATGAGCACATCACCTTCTCCAGTCGGGCGGACCGGAGCGCGAAGCACCGGGCGCAGCAGGGGAAGTGCGGGCGACAGCCTAGCGGCGGATCGGGCCGCCGATGAGTAGAGCGGTCACGCGGTCGCCTGGTCGCGCAGGACCCGACGCAGGATCTTGCCGGAGGCCGACTTCGGCACGGCGTCGATGAAGTGCACCTTGCGCAGCTGCTTGTATGTCGCCACCTGACCGGCGACCCACGTCCGGATGTCGGCCTCGGTGAGCGTGTCGTTGCCGGCCTTGAGCACGACGTAGCCGACGGGGATCTCGCCGGCCTCCTCGTCGGCGAGGCCGATGACCGCGGCGTCGGCGACGGCCGGGTGGGTGAGCAGCAACGCCTCGAGCTCGGCGGGCGGCACCTGGAAGCCCTTGAACTTGATGAGCTCTTTCAGGCGGTCGACGATGAAGAGGTGGCCGTCGGCGTCGATGTGGCCGATATCGCCGGTGTGCAGCCAGCCGTCCTCGTCGATCGTGATCGCCGTGGCCGCCGGATTGTTGAGGTACCCGCGCATCACCTGGGGCCCGCGCACCCACACCTCGCCATCGGCGCCGAGCGGCAGCTGATCGCCGCTCGCCGGGTCGACGATGAGCGTCGCGGTGTTCGGCGCGGTGACGCCGCACGACCCGGGCTTGAACCCGCCGAGCGGCGTGAGGTGCGACACGGGGGAGAGCTCGGTCATGCCGTAGCCCTGTACGAACTCGCATCCGATGCGGGCGCCCGCTTCGAGCGCGAGCTCGGCCGACAGTGGCGCGGCGCCGGAGAACACCTGCTTCACCGAGGACAGGTCGTACTTGTCGACGAGCGGGTGCTTGGCCAGCGCCACGACGATTGGCGGAGCAACGAACGAGCGCGTGATGTGGTAGCGCTGGTGCAGGTCGAGGAACTGCTCGAGATCGAACCGGGGCATCGTGATGACGGTGGCGCCCGCGGTGAGCCCGCCGTTCATCAACACCTGCATGCCATAGATGTGGAAGAACGGGAGCACGGCGATGAGCAGCTCGTCGTCCTTGATCGCCGACGGGATGATCGTCTGGGCGATGTTGGCGATGAGGTTGCGGTGCGAGAGCATCACGCCCTTCGACAACCCGGTCGTGCCCGACGAGTACGGCAGCGCGATGAGGTCGTCGGCGGCCACGGGGACCTGCGCGGCGATCGGCGCGCCGAGCAATTCGGTGGCGTTGCGCGCGCCGGCCGGCGGGTCGCCGAACACGTACAGCCCGAGCCCCCCCGGGCCGGTGACGCCCGTGCCCTCGGCGGCGGCCGTGGCCGTGTCGAAGAACATGCCGATGGTGACCAGGATGCGCGCCCCGGCGTCGACGAGCTGGTGGTGCACCTCGCGCTCGGTGTAGGTGGGGTTCACCGTGGTGATGATGCCGCCGGCCATCGCCACACCGTGGAACACGACCGCGTACTCGGGCATGTTCGGGGCCATCAGGGCGAGCACGTCACCCTTGGCGAACCCGAGGGCGGCGAGGCCGCCGGCGAACGAGCGGATCGCCGCGTCGAGCTGGCCGTAGGTGAGCGTGCGCCCGGTCGGCCCGTCGATCAGCGCCGGCTTGTCGGGGTGGGCGGCGGCCCGCGCCATGACGTACTCGGTGAGCGGGATGTCGGGGATCTCGACATCGGGCAACGGGCTGTGGTGGATCAACGGAATCTCTCCTGAATCAAGGCGTAGGGTAGTTGCAAACGGAACGAGTGCGGCTGAGGGCCGCAGGTCAGCGGACCGACTGGGCGATGGCGTCGACGATGCGGTCGATCTGTTCGTCGGTCGTGACGAGCGGCGGGCAGAACGTGAGCGTCGCCGGCGGGATCGCGCGGGTGATGACCCCGTGGGCGAGCATGCGGTTGCGCACGGCCATGGCGTCGACACCGTCCGGCAGTGTGACCGACCAGACGGCCACCTCTCCGCGGATGCCGGCGACGATGCCGTCGGCGACGAGTGCACGCAGCCCGGCCTCGAGCCGCGCGCCCATCGTGACGGCGCGGGCGAGCAGCGACTCCTTCTCGATGATGTCGAGGTTGGCGAGCGCAGCGGCCGACGCCGTCGGGTGGCCGGAGTAGGTGTGGCCGTGGCGCAGCAGGAACGTGGGGTCGCTGGCCAGCGCCTCGTGCACCGTGGCCCCGACGACGACCCCGCCGAGCGGGACGTAGCCGGAGGTGACGCCCTTGGCGAAGGTCATCAGGTCGGGTCGCACGCCGTAGAACTCGCTGCCGAACCACCGGCCGAGGCGCCCGAACCCACAGATCACCTCATCCATGATCAGGTAGCAGCCGGCGCGGTCGCACAGGCGACGAAGCTCGGGCAGGTAGCCCTCGACCGGCGGCCACACGCCGCCGGCACCCTGGACGGGCTCGGTGATCACCGCGGCCACCTCGTGACCGTGCTCGGCCAGGAACGTGGCGAACACCTCCGAGTCGTCGGCCGGCAGGTTGACGAACCCGGGCAGCAACGGGCCGAACCCGGCCTGGTTCAGCGGCAGGCCCTGGGCCGAGAGGCCGCCGTAGGTGATGCCGTGGTAGCCGCGCAGGCGCGACACGATGAGCTGGCGTTCGGGGTGGCCCGCTTGCACCTGGGCGATGCGGGCGATCTTGATGACCGAGTCGACCGCCTCGGACCCCGAGCTCGTGAAGAACACCCGGGGGTCGTCGACGGGCGAGATGTCGCGAATCCGGGCGGCCAGTGTCTCGGTCGGCTCGTTCGTGAACGGGTCGAAGCAGCTGTACGCGGCGAGCTGCTTCATCTGGGCGGCGGCGGCGTCAGCGATCTCGTGGCGGCCATGGCCGACGTTGGCGTACCACAGGCTCCCCATGCCGTCGACGTACTCCTTGCCCGCATCGTCGAACACGAGCGCGCCCTCGCCGCGCACGATGGTGATGAACTCGTCGGCGGCGGGGCGCGCGAACGGGTGGAGGAAGGCGGTGGGCACGGAGACTCCTGGCGCGGTTGCGGTTGCGGCTTGCGGTCGGTCAGCGGGCCGCCGCCAGCGCGCTGGCGGTCGGTGGCAGGTGGGTGGGTAGGCCATGGCGGACGAGCACGTCGGCCCATGAGGTCGACGAAGTTGTCGAAGTAGAAGCGGCGACGGGCGTCGTCGTCCACGCCGGCGAGGCTGGCGTCGAATCGACCGAGCGGGTTGCGGCCGCCCTCGACGTGTGGGTAGTCGGACGAGAACAGGCACAGCTCAGGCCCGGCCTGCTGCACGATCCAGCCGGTGTCCTCGTGCGGGTAGGGCGTGACGCGCACCTGGCAGCGGACGATGTCGCTCGGGAGCAACAGTACGGGATAGCCAGGTAGTCAACGGACCGGAAGTTCTCGGCCCCGCCGTGGAAGTCGGGCACGGGCGGCAGGCCGTTCTCCATGAACATCGGCGAGAGCAGCTGACCGCCGCCCCCGACGTGGAGCACGACCGGCACGCCGACGTCCTGGGCGATGGCCCACACCGGATCGAGCTCGACATGGCTCGGTGAGTGCGTCGGCGGGCAGGCCGAAGCGATCATGAGCGCGGCGGCACCGGCGTCCACCGCCTCACGGGCGATGACCGCAGCCTCGGCCCGGTCGGCGAGCGGCACGTAGGCGACCGGCAGAAGGCGCTGGTCGACGGAGCAGAATTCGACGATGCCGCGGTTGTGGGCCCGCGCCATGGCTGCGGCCAGGCGCACGTCACGATGCTCCGCAGCACGCAGATGGTTGTTCGTGAACGTGTTGAACACGAGCTGACTCGCCACGCCGAGCAGGTCGACCGCCGCCGCCCGGTCGTCGGCCAGGAAGGCGCCAATGGCGAAGAAGTTCTTGCGCAGCATGATCTGGGCGGCGTCGTCGGCCCGGTACGGGGCGTCGCTCTGTCGAGCGCGGTACCGGTCCATCTCGCCCGGCTCGCCTTCGCCGGGCGCGAGGCTCTCGGTGAACACCAACGGCATCTGCTCGCGCCATGCCGGATCGGCGTAGGTGCGGAGCCAGTCGGGGGGCTCCATGACGTGCGCGTCGGCATCGTGGATGGCCCGGCCCCCCGTGTACGTCATGGCCCAAGGCTACGACGAGTCGTGCGCCCGGACGAACCCCATCGGGTCCTCCGGGCGCACGGTCGTTCATGTCGGCGGCCGGTCGGCCGCCCGTCGTCACGGAATGGTGACGGCCTGCAAGGTGACGGGGTTGTGCAAGGTGTAGTCGAGCTCGTCGGACTGGAGCACGCCGACCGGGGTGAGCACGTCGATGATCTTGGGCACCGTGGCCGGGTTGGCCGTGCAGTGCGGGTCGGCCGTCGTCGTCGCGCACACGCCGAACTGGAAGTTCTGCGGCGTGGCCTGGAAGCCGCGGGCCTGGTCGGGGCTGAAGCCATCCTGCCCGGTGAGCACGACGGTGAAGCCCCATCCGGGACCGGGTTGCCCGAGCGACGCTTTCGGCACGCTGAAGGTGATGAACCGCGACAACGCGTTGGCCCGGATGGCGACCGTGCCGAGGGTGGTGCCGGCGGCGTCCTCGTAGCGCTGGCCGAAGCCCTGCACCTGGATCAGCTTGCTCCACGCCGATCCTGCGGCGATGGCGAAGTTCCGCAACGGATGGGACGACGTCGTCGATGCGAGCCTGGCCGCCGGATCGTGGACGTAGAGGTCGACGAGCTGGGCGCCGAGCGGGCTGCCGAACGTGGCGTCCTGGTTGCGGTTCTGCACCCGGAACACGATGTTCGTGCCATCGTCGATCACCTGGAAGCGCTGCATGTCCCATGCGCCCGGTTTGAAGTCGCCGAACGTGGCGTAGGCGTAGTTGCCCGGGCCGTTGTCGTCGCCGTTCGGGTCGGTCACGTCGAGGAGCACGGTGCCCGGCACGAAGTCGAACACGATCGTGCGGGTGGCGTGGGCGGTGCCGCCAGCGGCGCTGGTGGCCGTCACGTTCACGACGCTCACGCCGCCGGTGATCGTCACCGACACCGAGAACGAACCGTCGGCGCCGGCGGTGACGCTGGCCGACGACGCGGCGAGGTTGGCGTCGGTGTTCGTCACGAGGATGTCGACCAGGTTGCCCGGCGCCGTCGTACCGGCCACCACCACGGGCGAGCCCGGCACCGCCGTGTTGTCGACCGGCGAGGTCACCGTGAGCGGCGTCGTGGTCGACGTGGCGGTGATGTAGCGGGCCACCGTGTTCGCCGGACGGTCGAGGATGCGACCGGCGGACAGGTCGCGGAACAGCCGCACGAACGAGCCGGCCGACCACACGAGCGGCGAGGCCGAACCGACCGCCTTGCCGTTCTGGAAGCCGATCGAGGCGATCGTCGGGTCGGTGCCGAACGGCGATGCCGCGAGGTCGGGCAGCTCCCACGCCTGCTCGGGGATGAGGCCGACACCGGAGGCCATGCGGGCCATCGAGTCGAGCAGCGTGGCGGCGGTCGCGGGGTCGCCGGTCTGCAGCGTCTGCTCGGCCCGCTCGGCCGTCAGCGCGGGCCACAGGTGGCCGGTGCCCTTGCCCGAGGGCGCCCACGGGTGGCCGTCGGTGGCCCCGTCGCCGTAGCCGTCGCCGTTGTAGCGGTGCCAGCCGGGACCGCTCACGGTGTCGCTCTTGATCGTCGCGTCGACGATGGGCAGCGTGTTGAGGACGTCGGCGTCGTTGGCGGGCAGGATGCCGAGACGGGTGAACTCGAGGAAGCCGGCGTCGATGATGTCTCGCTGGTCGAGCGTCGGGCCGCCGTTGCCCACGTTGTAGCTGACGGCGGCGTTCGGGTCGCCGCTCTTGGAAAGGCGGATGAAGTACGGCGACGCGGACTTGGAGCCGTTCGTCGTCACCGTCCAGCCCTTGATCGAGCGCTGGTAGTCGTCGGCCACCGCGCGCCACAGGCGGGCCGACGATGCGTCGCCGTTCACGTCGGCGATGTCGGCGGCGGCGAGCAGCCCGGCGATCTCGGCGGCGATCGTCGACGGCGAGTAGCCCGACTGCTCCTCCCACCGCTCGGCCCCGAACGACGGGCCCCGCGTCACCACGAAGTCGGCCGCCGGCTTGATGTGGTTCGTGTAGGTCGCGGCGTCGGTGATGCCGAGCTGGTTGGCCATCAGGATCGGGTACGACACCTCGTCGAGCTGCGTGCCGAACGAGTCGGGCGCCGACTTGCCGTTCACGAGGCTGTTGCGCGGGAACGACCCGTCGGCCTGCTGCTGGCGGTCGAACAGGAAGTGGACGACGTCGCGTCCGGTGGCGAGATCGCCGGCGGCGACGAGGCCGCTCCACGCCTCGTAGAGGTCGCGGGCGAACACCTCTCGGTAGGAGCCGAAGTAGGTGTTCGCCGGATCGCCGGCCGACACCGCCTGCCCCCACGGCGAGGAGAGACCGGCGACGATGGCGCCCGGGAACGTCTTGTCCTCTGCGGCCTTCACGACGTTGGCGCTGAGGTAGTAGGTGGCGCGCAGCTGGCGCACCCGCTCGGCCGGGAGCCCGGCCAGCTGGCGGGCCGGTGCGACGAGCCCGCGGTCGTACGCCCGCCACTGCGACTCGTAGCGCTCGCGCACGTCGGAGAAGTCACGGCGGAGCGACGCTTCAGCCGTGCCGACGGCCTCGGCCTGCGAGGCACCAAACCCGAGCGCCAGCACGGTGCCGTCGTCCTCGCTCGCCCGCACGCGGGCGACCTGGACGACGTTGCCGTCGAGCGCGCTCTCG
>JAYUAM010000028.1:0-2673 GCA_043741295.1 Acidimicrobiia bacterium | reverse complement strand
GTGGCGTCCCTTTGCCTGCAGGCCTCGCCCGACGGCAAGGCGTGCTCGTTCCAGGCCCCGGTCGCCAAGCAGCTGAAGTCCGACGACGTGATCGTGGCGATCGACGCCACGCCGATCCACCTGTCGGCCGAGATTCCGCCGGCGATCAAGGGCAAGGCCGCCGGCACGCCCGTGACCTTGACGGTGAAGCGCCTCGGGCAGGACAAGGCGTTCACGTTCACCGTGCCGCTCACCACCTCGCCCGACGACCCGAGCCGCGTGATCATCGGCTTCATCCCGAACGACTCGCCGCCTGCCGACCTCGCCTTCCAGTTCCCGGTGGGCGTCGGCATCGATTCGGGCCAGGTCGGTGGGCCGTCGGCGGGCCTGGCGTTCACGCTCGCGCTGCTCGACAAGCTGTCGTCCGGCGAGCTGACCGGTGGCGCAAAGGTGGCGGCCACCGGCACGATGTCGCCGAGCGGCGCCGTCGGCGCCATCGGCGGACTGCGGCAGAAGACCGTGGCCGTGCAGCGAGCCGGCGCCAAGGTGTTCCTCGTGCCCGATTCCGAGAAGGACGAGGCGTTGAAACAGGCGGCGGGCAGCGACCTCAAGGTCATCGGTGTAGCGACGATCGACGACGCGCTGCGGGCGCTGGCCGACCTCGGTGGCAACGCCGCGACGTTGCTACCCAAAAGCAGTTGAGCGCTCGGTCGGGGTCCCCGTTCCGGCGGGCCTCGACACCTACGCTTGATCCATGGCCAGCACGATGCGTCTCGACCCCGAAGCGGTAGCCGGCGCCACGTTCTCGGCGGCGCGTCGCGGGTACGACCCCGACGAGGTCCGCCCGTTCCTTCGCGCCCTCTCCGACGAGATGGTGCGTCTGCGACGCGAGCTCGACGAGGCGCGCGCCCAGCTCGCCCACCGCGCCCCGCCGATGCTCGACGATGCGTCGGTGGCCGCTGCGCTCGGCGAGGAGGCCGTGCGCGTGCTCACGACGGCACGCGAAGGCGCCAGCCAGATCCGCACTCGCGCCGAGGAGGGTGCGGCCGAGCTGGTGCGCGATGCCAACGAGGACGCGGCGCGGCTGCGGCGGGAGGCCGACCTCGATGCCACGCACCGCCGGCAACTGGCGGCGTCCGAGGCCGAGGCTGCCGTCGACGCGGCGAAGGCCGAGGGTCGCGAGATGGTCGCCGAGGCGCGCGCCGTGCGCGAGCGCATGCTCGACGATCTCGCCCGCCGGCGCGAGCGGGCGCGGGCGCAGTTCGAGCAGTTGCGCACGAGCTACGAGCGCGTTCTCCGCACGTTCGAGTCGTCGGCCGGCGCGCTCGCCGTCGTAACCGAAGACCTGCGGGCCATCGGGCCCGAGGTCGGGGCGAACGCCAGCACCCTCGAGTCCACGGGCGACACCGGCCCCGTCGCCCTCGTGCACCCGACGCTCGTCGACTCGACCGTGGCCGCACCGTCGCCCCGCGCCGACGAGCCGATCGACGTCGACGTCGACGTCGAGCCGATCGATGTCGACGTCGAGGCCGGCGCCGTTCAGGCCGGCGTCGTTCAGGCCGAGGACGACGAGACCGAAGCCGCCGAGGTGGCCGACCGGGCCATGCCGGCCGATGCCGATGCCGATGCCGTCGCGGTTGCCGCCGCGCCGGCTGCTGCGCCTCCGGTCGTGCAGGTCGTGGTGCCCCGTCGCCCGCTCGATGTCGAGGTGGTCACGGTCGCCGACCCTGCGACGGATGCCATCGACGGTGTGGCCGCCGAGGTGGTCGTGCAGTCCTTCGTCCTCGGTGAGCTCGATGCGTCGATGCTTCACGCCTCGCCGCGATCGACGGCCGATGCGCCCGAGCGGGACAAGACCCCGCACGCCGAGGCGATCGCGCCGAACGACCCGACCGGGGCAGCCGAGGCCGAGGAACCGGCGGCGGTTACCACCACCGACCCGGACGAAGCGGACGTGGACACGGGTGCCGACGTCGCGTCGACAACCGCCCCGGGCCCGGACGCGGCACCGGTAGCAATCGAGCCGGCCGTTGAAGCAGCGGCGCAGGCCACCGGCGAGGAGGGGTCTGCGCCCCACAAGCCGTTGCCGTCGGCCGGTGACCTGTTCGCCCGCATCCGGGCGGCACGCGAGCAACTGACCACCGAAGCCCACGAGGTGATCGTCGCCGCAACCTCGACGCCGACAACGGTGACGCCGAGGCCGAGGCCGACGCCGACGCCGACGCCGACAACAGCGACAACGCCGACGCCGACGCCGACAACGGCGACTGCGAACGGGGCGCCCGCCGACGTGATCGAACCGGTCGGTGCGTCCGATGCGGCGGCTGCCCGGGCGGCGGCTCTGCTCCCGATCGAAGAAGCGATGGCCCGCCGACTGAAGCGCGTGCTCGCCGACGAGCAGAACGAAGTGCTCGACCGCTTGCGGCGGGCCAAGACGAACCCCACCGTCGAGGAACTGGTCGGCACCCCCGACGCTCACGCCGCGAACTACCAGCGGGCCGTCGAAGGTGACGCCTGGGCCGCCATCGTGGCCGGCGGCCACTCGTTGTGCCCCGCTGGTGCGTCGCCCGACGAAGCGCTGGCCGGTCGGACCGATCTCGTCGCCGCGGTGGCCGCCGAGGTGGCGAGCGAGCTCGTCGATCCGTTCCGCGATCGTCTGGCCGGCACGCTGGCCGCGCACGAACCGGCCGAGGC
>JAYUAM010000027.1:0-2686 GCA_043741295.1 Acidimicrobiia bacterium | reverse complement strand
GGTGCGGTGCGGTGCGCGGTGGGGTCGCAGGGCTCGTCGTCGCTCCCGACGTCCAGGGACGACGGATCGCCAGCTGCTTGCCCTCGCCGAAGCGCCGCTCCCGGCGAGCGTGACGCGACTGGAGCCGGTGTAGCCACCGCGTGGTGAAACCCGGCCGCCGATCGGGTTCTTACCGATCTCGAAACTCTCGATGCGAGGCCTGGGCGTGGCGCCTGATCGATCGTACGGTGTGGTGGGGGCGAGGGTCGTCTTCGTGCTGGTCGAGCCTGTGGAGGCATCGTGAAGTGGAGCCGTGGGGCACCGTTTGCATTGATCGTCGGGACGCTTTTGTTGGGGACCGGGTTCGCCAGCGCGGCGAGCGCGGCGTCCCCGATCCCTGCGTGGGGGACGGTCGCCAGTGCTCCTGCCGGGGCGTTCGGTGAACTGTTCGGCGTCGCCGCGCCGGCAGCGGATGACGCACTCGCGGTGGGCGACTCCCGGGCTCTGCAGCCGTCGGGATTCTTGGGCCGCTACACGAACTACGCCGAGCATTGGAACGGTACGAGCTGGGCGGCCACGCCGGTCCCCGCACCCGCCACGCCGTACGCGAACCCGTCGGCGCAGCTGAAGTCCGTGTCGGCCGCCGGTC
Organism: Acidimicrobiia bacterium; assembly: GCA_043741295.1. Lineage (GTDB taxonomy): Bacteria > Actinomycetota > Acidimicrobiia > Acidimicrobiales > Ilumatobacteraceae > JAYUAM01. The sequence goes on along the minus strand of JAYUAM010000027.1, from coordinate 2,058 downwards.
GCGCCGATGCGTGGGCGGTCGGCTACGTCGGGGACCCCAGCGGGTTCGCGACCAAGACGCTGGCCTACCACTGGAACGGCACCGCCTGGCTACAGGCCGCCACACCCAACCCCGGCGGCCCAAGCGAAGAGAACCGGCTGCTCGACGTGGCCGCACGCTCCGCAAACGATGTGTGGGCGGTCGGCGACTATGTCAACTACCCGGCCCGATCGCTGCTGCTCCACTGGAACGGCACAGCCTGGGCACAGGTGGCCGTCCCCAACGTGGGCATCCTTACCGCGGTGGCGGTCGACGCCACTAACGTGTGGGTCGCTGGCGGTTCGACCGTGCAACGGCTGACCGCGGGTCGTTGGACCACGCTGAGCGCCCAACCCCAGCCGTACGTCTTCGTCCGCGATCTCGCCGTCAGCGCCGGCCAGCTGTGGGTCGCCGGTTCGACCTCCTATGACCTCATCAGCGGAGGCGTCGGCTACCGCAGCTACGCCAGCGTCTGGAACGGTGCCCGCTGGACCGTGGTCGGCAGCTCGGGCCAGGCCGTGAACGGCGTCGCCGCTACCGCGCAAGGCGTCGTGGCCGCCATCGACGCGGGCACCGCCACACTGACCGCCGCCGGCGCGAACACCACCGAGGTGACCCCGGTGACCTTGGGTGTGCTCAACGCGGTCGCCGTCGACCCGACCGGCCGGGCCTGGGCCGTAGGCTCCAACTCCGCACCGGCGTTGATCACCTCCCCCGGTATCGGGCAGGGAGGCCTAGTCGTAGGCGCCGGCGCGTCCGGAGCCACGGTCAGCGCGATCGGCCCCGACAACGTCTCGTTCACCGCCGACGAAACGGGCACCGCCCAACGCGGCGGCCTCCACGCCGGCACCTACACCGTGATCACCTCGCTGGGTGGGTGCACCCCCGGAATCGCCACCGTCACCGTCACCGCCGGGATCGCGACCACCGTCACCGCCCCCGTGCACTGCCCCTGAGGCTCAACCAACCGGCTATCGCTGCCGAAGGCACTGTTGCATTGAGCGATCGAGCCGATCACGGTGGGGGCGGACGGGCAGAATTCGGGGGAATCAGCCAGCGGACGGGGCGAATCGACCACAAAGTGGGGCGAGAAGAGCGTCCCGCAAGCCCCACCCGTCGACGCGCGCCCTCAATTCAACAGTGCCCACCGCCTTCGTGGTCCGTCAACGACAAGGCGGTGAGAATGACCGTCCACGGAACCCCCACCGCGGACCCTCCCAGGCGGTCCTATCTACCTGGCGACACCCCGGTCCCATCTACCTGGCGAGAAACCCCCCAAAAGGTCCCATCCAGCTGGCGGGCGACATCCGCACGACCTCAGACGCTCCGCGAAGCACCAGGTCAGCGTTCGTCAGATGTCTTTCGCGCCCGGTCCTGTACCGCCACAGCTCACGACCCGATCTCGTCGTGGTCGGCGAACGCCGACCGAGGCATGACGGCCGGACGGCGAGGCGCCGGTAGCGTCATGCGCGGGCGCTGACAGGCGGGCAACGCAAGTGGGCGCGTCCATCGCACTACGGTGCAACGGCGTTTGTCGATGAGGTACCGATCGCGGTTCGTCGCACCTGACCGTTTTGAGCGGGTGCTGGTCCTCAGGGGCCGGCGGGGTACAGCGGGCAGGTGTTGCGGTAGGCACCGAGGGTGCCGATGTAGCGGGTCCACTCGTCCTGGGTGAGGTTGCGGCCGACCATTGCGCACGCGGTGGTGAGCCAGTGGTCGGGATCGAGGTCGAACAGGACCGTGCTCGACGTAGCGGAGACGGCTGTGCTCATGAGGCGCCCGTCCGCGGCGAAGCCGTAGGTTGTGGGAAGCAGGTCACCGGTGTCGGGGAGCGCCGTGCCGATCTCGGCTCCGGTCGCGACGTCCCAAATTCGTGTGCCGTCGGGTCCTCGCGAGGCGAGGCGCTTGCCGTCGGGCGAGAAGGCCACGCCGCCGGCCGCATGGCTGCCACTCAGGGTCTCGCGACGTGCACAGGTTGCGGGATCGAGCACGACGAGGTCGCCGGTCTCCTCCTTCACCGCGAACTCGGTGCCATCGTGG
>JAYUAM010000026.1:0-6357 GCA_043741295.1 Acidimicrobiia bacterium | reverse complement strand
CGAGCAGATGATGGGCGAGCAGCACCGGCTGAGCCCGCTGCAGATGGGTGTATCCGGGCAGGTACACCGACCCGGCGGTGGTCGCCCGGTCGAGCAGGGTGCCCTGCAGCGCGAGCACGCGCTCGATCACACCGAGCACCTCGCGCTTGCACCACAGGCGGAGGTCGGTGGCCACCTGGTCGTTGCGGCTGCGACCGGTGTGCAGCTTCGCGCCCGCATCGCCCGCCAGCTCGGTGACGCGCCGTTCGATCGCCGTGTGGATGTCCTCGTCCGTGTCGGCGAACGCGAACCGACCCTCGCGCAGTTCGGCCTGTGTCGTGTCGAGCGCGGCGAGCACGGCATCGCGCTCGTGGTCGGCGATGATCGCGGCCTCGGCGAGCATCGTCACGTGCGCCCGACTGCCGGTGATGTCGTCCGGCCACAGACGTTGGTCGAAAGCAAGGCTGACCGTATAGGCGAGCAGCTCGGCCGCCGGCCCACCGGCGAACCGTCCGTGCCACAACGTTCGGCGCGCCTGCGGCGCATCTGCCGTGCTCGCCGAACCTCCAGGCTCGGGGCTGAGCAAGTGGTCGGCGGTCACTTGGGCCCGAGTTCCTCGAGGCCGGCGAGGGTGCGCAGGGTGCGGGCGAGCTTCGTGCCACCGACCTTCTCGGCGGCGACGCAGAGCAGGGTGTCGTCGCCGGCGACGGTGCCGAGCAGACCGGGCAGCGCCGACCGGTCGAGCGCCGAGGCCACCACGTGGGCGCACCCGGGCGGCGTGCGGAGCACCACGAGGTTGCCGGACGACGTGACCTCGGCCACCCACTCCCCCAGCACCCGCCGCAGGTGGTTCTCGGGCGCCTTGCGCTCGGGCTCGAACTCGGGGATGGCGTACGCCGTCTCGCCCTCGGCCGTGCGCACCTTGATCGCCCCGAGGTCTTCGAGGTCGCGCGAGACGGTGGCCTGCGTGGCGTGGATGCCGGCCTTGGCGAGCAGGTCGACGAGCTGGGGTTGGCTGGTGATCGTCTGCTTGGCGATCAGCCGGCCGATCTCGTGCTGCCGCTGCGGTTTCGCGGTCATGGGCACCCCCCCGGATCAGGCACGGTCACCGGTGCAGCGCCTGGCTCAACACGAACGCGAGGACGGCGCGGGCGGCGTGCAGGCGGTTCTCGGCCTCGGGCCAGATGCGCGACTGCGGGCCGTCGAGCACGTCGTCGGTGACCTCCTGGCCACGGTGGGCCGGCAGGCAGTGGAGGAACACCGCCTCGGGATTGGCGAAGGCGAGCAGCGCCGAGTTCACCGTGTAACCCTCGAACGCCTGCGCCCGCGCCTGCTTCTCGCTCTCCTGACCCATCGAGTACCACGCATCGGTGACGACGCAGTCGGCGTCCTCGACGGCGTCGGCCGGCCGCCGGTGCACCTCGAGACGACCGCCGTGCAGCGCAATCAGATCATGGTCGGCCATCGTCGGCCCGTAGCCGGGCGGCGTGCTCACCGCCGCGGTGGCACCGACCATCGTGGCGCCCAGCGCCAGCGATCGGGCGACGTTGCTGAAGTCGCCGATCCACGCGATGCGCAGGCCTTGAAGTCGGCCGAAGCACTGGCGCAACGTGAGCAGATCGGCCACCGCCTGCAAGGGGTGCCCGACATCGGAAAGCAGGTTGATCACGGGCACGCTGGCGACCGCAGCCATGCGCTCGAGCTTGCGGTGATCGAACACGCGGGCGCAGATCGCCGCGTGGTAGCACTGCAGCGTCCTCGTCACGTCCTCCGTGCTCTCACGCTCGTCGAGCCCAACCTCGTCGGCGCGCGTCGTGACCGGGTGGCCGCCGAGCTGGATGACGGCCACCTCGCTGGAGTGGCGCGTGCGGGTCGACGGCTTCTCGAACAGCAGTGCGACTCCCTTGCCGTCGAGCACCCTCGGCACGAGGTCGAGAGGACGCTCGGCGAGGTCGAGCACACCGGTCAGTTCGACGGGCGTGAGATCCGTGACCTCGAGGAAGTGCCGGGGTCGGGCGTCGATCGCCGGGGACGACGCGCCGGTCATCCGGTCACCGACGTGGGCACCGTTGCGAGCACCGACCCGAGGATCGTCATCGCCTCGTCGATCTCGCCGTCGGACACCGTGAACGGCGGGGCCAGCCGAAGGGCCGTACCCGTCACCGCGTTCACTACGAGCCCGGCGGCGAGGCACGCGTCGGCGACGTCCTTGGCGTTGCGTCCGTCGGCCAGCTCGACCGCCAGCAGCAGGCCGAGACCGCGAACCGACGCCACACCGGGAAGCTCGAGCAACCGCGCCGTGAGCTGCGCGGCGATCTGCCGCGCTACCGCGGGCGCGTCCATGCGTCGCATCTCAGCGAGAACGGCGCGCGCTGCTGCCGTGGCCAGGGGTGTGCCGCCATAGGTCGTCGCGTGGTCGCCCGGCTTGAACGCCGCCGCCACCTCGGTGCGCGCCCAGCAGGCGCCGATCGGGAAGCCGTTGCCGAGCGCCTTGGCCATCGAGACGACGTCGGGCATCACCCCGAAGTGCTGGAAGCCGAACCACTCGCCGGTGCGGGCGAAGCCGGTCTGCACCTCGTCGACCATGAACAGCAGCCCGCGGTCGTCGCACAAGCGGCGCACACCCTGGAAGTACTCGACGTCGGCCGGGTTCACACCACCCTCGCCCTGCACCGGTTCGAGGAGCACCGCGGCGACGTCCGGCGCGATCGCCGAATCGAGCGCGTCGAGATCGTTCCACGCGACGTGACGGAACCCTTCGGGCAGCGGCTGGAACGCCTCGTGCTTGGCCGGCTGCCCGGTGGCATGCAACGTGGCCAGCGTGCGACCGTGGAAGCTGCCGTACGCCGACAGCACGACGTGTCGGCCGTGTACGCCGTGGCGGCCAGGGGCCGAGGGCCCACCCCATTTGCGGGCGAGCTTGATGGCGCACTCGTTGGCCTCGGCGCCCGAGTTGCAGAAGAACACCTGACCGGTGCCGCCCGGGGCGGCGACGAGCTCGTCGATCGCCACGGCCAGCGGCCACGCCTGGTCGTTGGCGAACAGGTTCGAGACGTGCAGCAACGTGCCGGCCTGGCGGGCGATCGCCTCGGCGACGACCGGGTTGGCGTGCCCGAGCGAGGTGACGGCGAGCCCGCACAGGAAGTCGAGGTAGCGCTTGCCGCGGTCGTCCCACAGCTGGGTACCGTCGCCGCGCACGAACACCACCGGCGGCGGTCCGTACGTGGGCATGATCGGGCAGTGGTCGAGCCCATGTGTATCGAACGTGTGCGTCATCTCGTCGCGTTCCCTCTGCTCGCCGGGCGGGCGAACTCGCTCTGGATCATCGTGCCGATGCCCTCGTCGGTGAACAGCTCCAGGAGCAGCACGTGGGGGATGCGTCCATCGAGGATGTGCGCCCGCCGGACCCCGTTGCGCACCGCCTGGGTGCAGCTGCGCACCTTCGGGATCATGCCGCCGGTGAGCGTGCCGTCGTCCATCAGCCGGTCGAGCTCGTCGGCGGTCGTCTGGCGGATGATGCTCGCCGGGTCGTTCACGTCTCGCCGCAGCCCCTCGATGTCGGTGAGGTACACGAGCTTCTCGGCCCCTACCGCCTCGGCCACCGCGCCGGCCACCGTGTCGGCGTTGATGTTGTACGCCTGGCCGGCGGCGTCCGAACCGATCGTGGCGATGACCGGAATGAGGTCCTCGTTGATCATCTTGCGCACGACCCCGGGGTTCACGCCCACGACGTCACCGACGTAGCCGAGCTCGGCGTTGCGCGGCGCAGCGGCGATGAGCCCGGCATCGGCACCCGACAGGCCAACGGCGAGCGGCCCGTGCACGTTGATCGCCGAGACGATCTGCGGGTTCACCTGCCCGACGAGGACCATGCGGGCGATGTCGACGGTCTCGGCGTCGGTGACGCGCAGGCCGTCTCGGAACACGGGTTGCTTGCCGAGTCTGGCCATCAGCGCGCTGATCTGGGGGCCGCCACCGTGGACGACCACCGGCTGCATGCCGACGGCGTGCATCAGCACGATGTCCTGGGCGAACAGGGCGAGCGCGTCTGACTCGGTCGCCCCGGCGAGCGCGTTGCCGCCGTACTTCACGACGACGATGCGGCCCGAGAACCGCCGGATGTAGGGCAATGCCTCCACCAGCAGCGCGGCGGTGACCTGGGGGTCGTGGACGCGGGTCACGGGTAGATGCCGACCGTGGACAGGCCGGCCGCTTCAGGCAGCCCCAGGGCGACGTTCAGCGCTTGGATCGCCCCGCCCGACGCCCCTTTGGCGAGGTTGTCGATGGCGGCGAGCACCATGACCCATCCGGTGCGCTCGTCGACGCGAGCGGTGAGGTGGACGGCGTTCGAGCCGAGCGTCGCCTTGGTGGACGGCGACGAATCGCCGACGACGACGAACGGCTCGCCGTCGTAAAAGCGACGCAGCTCGTCGATCGCCGACGCGGTCGTCAGCGCCGAACCGGCGGCGGTGGGGCGGGCGTAGCACGTGGCCAGGATCCCGCGGTTCATCGGTGCAAGGTGTGGCGTGAACAGCACCTGGGCGCCGAGGTTCGCCTCGATTTCCGGGGTGTGGCGGTGGTCGAGCAGCCCGTAGGCCACGAAGTCCTCGTCCACCGTGCAGAAGAGGTTGCCGTGCTTGGGCGCCCGACCGGCGCCCGACACGCCCGACGCGGCGTCGACCACGATGCCGCTCGCTTCGACGAGACCGCCGCGCAGCAACGGTGCGAGCGCGAGCGTGGCGGCGGTGACGTAGCACCCGGGCGTGGCCACGAGGCGGGCGGCCTTCAGCTCGGCCCGGTGCAGCTCGGGCAGGCCGTACACCGCCTCGGCGAGCAGCTCGGGATGGGCGTGCTCGAAGCCGTACCAGCGGGGGTAGAGCGAGGCGTCCTTCAGCCGGTAAGCGGCCGACAGATCGACGACAACGCCGACGCGGCCGAGGAGCGCCGGCACGAGGTCCATCGAGGCCTCGTGCGGCAGGCCGAGGAACACGGCGTCGAGCCCGGCACAACGATCGAGGTCGAGCGCTTCGAACACCAGGTCGGCGTAGGCGCCAGCGAGGCTCGGATAGAGCTCGCGGGCGCGACTACCGGCCTGGGTGTCGCCCGTGGCGTAGACCACGTCGAGGTCGGAATGGTTGGCACACAGGCGGAGCAGCTCGGCGCCCGTGTACCCGGAGGCGCCGATGATCCCGATGGACGGCATGACTCAGCAAACATACATATGTCTGCATGATCATGCAAGGCAGCCCGGACCGCTCAGACCCGGCTCGACTCAGGCGCGGTCGGTCGGTCCGTCGAAGCGGATCTCGACGTACTGGAACCCGAGCTGCGTCAGGAGCTGCGTGAGCATCGCGCGCGTGTTGTCCTCCGCCTTGGCCTGAAGACCGGTGGCCGTGGCGGCGTCGGTCATCTTCGCCGCCGCCTGCACGTACAGCGGCTGCTCGGACGTGGGGTTGTCGCTGAACGCTCCGGACACCCGGTTGAAGAGCCCGCGGTTGCGGGCCACGACGTGGCTCTGCGCCGGGTCGACCGTCGCCGGTTGGAGCTGGGCGCGCGGCAGCACGATCGTCACCGTGGAGCGGTCGGCCCCGGCGAAGATGTGGGCGGAGTCGAGCTTCGAGAAGTCGACGATGGCGTCGACAGTGCCGATGCCGACGAAGAACGTGCGCTCGCCGGCGATCGCCGACGGCACGTACTTCACGTCCTTCTCGATGTCGACGAGGACCTCGAACGACCCGTTCGCTGCCCGGTACTCGTGGAGGTCCTGCAGACGGGTGAGCACCACCGGCGGCGTCCGGTCGACGGTCACCGTCTTGAGCGGGTGCTTGAACGCCGTGACGGCGACGATGCCGGCCGTGACGATCGCCGCGACCACCACGACGAGGGTGGCGATCGTGGTGCGGACGGTGTGACGAGCTGCCATGGTGACTGCCTCCTGATGCCGGATGCGGGCTCCGGCGGCGCCGGCGTACGTGCTCCGGCCGATAGGGACGCCGGAACGCTGCGTTCGTCGCGACATCGTCGCGCCCGTTCGGGCAAGATGGAGGTCGTGGTGTGGACGACGACGAAGGACCGCCTCCTGGTGGCTACCCCGGCCCTCACCGACCCAAACTTCGACCGCACCGTCGTCTACGTGCTCGAGCACAACCCGGACGGTGCGCTCGGCGTGGTCATCAACCGGCCGGGGCGCCTACCGGCGGCCGCCGCCGTGCCAGCGTGGGCCGACCGGGCGAGCGAGCCGTCGATGCTCTACGACGGCGGCCCGGTGGAGCCCGGCGGCGTGATCGGGCTCGGCCGCCGCCTGGCCGACGGCCGGCCGATGCCGGTCGATCTCACCGAAGCGCCCGATGGCCACGACCCTGCGGTCGACCAAATCCG
>JAYUAM010000025.1:0-2693 GCA_043741295.1 Acidimicrobiia bacterium | reverse complement strand
GTCGCCCGACGCGCGAGAGCCTGAAGTGGTCCCACGATCATGGGCTGGCCAACTTCACCTGGACCATCGACGACCCGGCCACGCTGCGCTACCTGGCGGGCATCGGCATGGATGCCATCTACACCCGGTTCCCCGACGTGGCCCGCAAGATCGTCGACGAAGTCGCCGCCGACCACTGAGGCCGCCCCGATCGGCGAACGTTGACCGGGTAACTGCGATTGCCGACGTTTCGGCGTCAACGTCCAGGCTGGACCGCGGCTAACGCGGCGCCGCGACCGGTTCGGCGATACAGGCCGTGCCGACCCGCTGAAACCCGACACGTACGTACACGCGTGCGACGTCGTTGTAGAAGCGTTCAAGTCGGGCAAGGAGCGCATCGTCCACGGGCGGACAGTAACGACGAGCGACCGCGTCGTCGCCCGAGTTCCCGCGGCCCTCGCGCCTCCTCCCAGCAGCGTGACCACCTTGAGCACGACACCGGCAACGGGTGCGATCGCGCTCTCCCAGGGTGCCCCGTTCGAATGCGCGGCGCGACCGATCGGTCAGGAGTGGTCCTGGCGCCAGTCGGCGATCACCTGCTTGGTCCGCAAGGCTTCGCGGCGTTGCGTGGAGTGGAGGATCGAGGGCCAGTCGATGGTCGCCCGCTCGACGACATTGGCGACGGTCTTGGTCCGGCTGCCGATCGTCGACGCCGACACACCCGTTGCGACCGCGAGGTCCTTTTGCGTGAACACCTTCCACGGGAGCGCCCGGCGTTCCTTGCTCGAGAAGCGGCCCGTGAGCCGGAGGAGCAGGAACGAGAGGATCGCCGCCGCGAGCGCATCGGGACGCGGTGACCGTTTGAACACCCCGTGGTCGGCGGCGAGGACCGCCGCAAGAACGCACCGGGCGATGGAACGAACCTCGACGTCGAACAGCTCGACCGCCCATCGATCGAGGTGGTCGAGCGTCTCGCCGGTGAGACCTCGCATCTCGTCCGGTACGCCGGACCAGTCGAACGGAACCTCGCCGAGCGGCTCGTCGTCGAGCGCTTCGTATGCGGTGGGGCCACCGACCAGGTCCGTGACCATCGACTGGAGCTCGACCACGGTCCGGGCCATGTCGGCCTCGTCGTCCTCGAAGCCGTAGTCGTCGTCGTCGTCGCCGTCGTCGACATCGACCAGTTCGGTGTCGTCAAGGTCGCCGTCGTCAAGGTCGAGCCCGGCGGCGATCCGGGCGAGGCGCATGGCGTTGGCGGCGGGTGAACGACCCGGGCGGATGATCGCCTCGAGGAAGTCGCCGCGCCATCGTTCGATCGCAGCCAGCGTCTCGTCGGTCCGGTCGGTCGGGACACCCTGGCGGTGATGCGCGAAGCGCACGAATCCGGCAAGCACGTCGGGCAGCCGGCGCAGCTCGGCGTCGGCGAGGCCGAACACCTTGCGCGGATACCAGTCGCTGAGCACGATCTCGACCGACACCGAACTCCAGCGCAACGGGTCGCCCGGCCCGTAGTCGCAGGCGAACCACAGCAGCGGGTCGGCCAACTCGCGCACGACCTCACGGGTCAGACCGGACACGACGGCGTAGGACGAGTCGACGAAGTCATCGAGCAGGTGGTCCCGTCTGTCTTCGCTCCACTCGGGGCGAACGTACCCGGTGCCACCGGCCGGTAGGTGGCGCAGCACCCATTCGACGATCGGTCGATAGGCCGGCCAGGTGTCGGTGCTCCATGGCGGCACGACGCGCTCGACGGATCGGATCGCCTCGGCGATGCGCGCCCGCGCAGCAGCCGGATCGATCGGTTCCTGGGTCATCTTCGCTTCGCCCAGGCGGTCGTACGCCTCTAGCAGCGTCGAGATGCCATCTGGCACGCCGAACGCGTCCTTCACAATGGTGCCCATGTTGTGGTCGATGTACACGACCACGGTGCCGGCGCGACCGTCGGGCCAACGCCACGAGACGACGATGTTCTCGCCGTCGCCGAGGATGTCGCCCTGCACCATCGTGTCGGTGATCTCCACCTTGTCGAGCGTGGCCAACCACGGCGGGGCACCAGGCACGGTCGAGGCGCCGACCGTCGCCCGCAACCGGGCCGCCAGCACCTCGTCGCCGTGCAGCGTCGCCACCGCGAGCGCGAGCGCTTCCATCGGCGCGATGCCGCTCTCGGCGAACGACCGGAAGGTCGATGAGCCATCGGGGCGTTCGACCGATCCGCCAGCCCAGGTGTCGGTCGGGCGACTCGTCGTTGCCTCGATCAGACTCGACGCCATCTCGAGCAGCGGCAGCGGCGAACGCTCGCGAAGCCTCGACTGCGCGTCGCCGACCAGGGGCGGGAGTTCGCGGCCCGAGTGCGACGATCGTTCCGGCGGCCGGGTGCCCCTGGGGGTGGTGCGGCCTCCACGAGGACGGTGACGATTCGCCATCGCGACGACAGTACCGGCGGTGTCTCGGCTCGCTGTTCAGATCGGGACGGGACGGGCGATCGGGCGGAAATCGGCTGCCGTGTCCTCGCGAAGGCGCTCTACGTCGAACTAGGTGCCGGGGGGTGCCTCCACGACAGCGATGTGGTTGCCGTCGGGGTCGCGCAGCATGAACAGGATCGGAGCGCCGGGCATGCGCATCGGCTCGGGATCGAGGTCGATGCCGCCGATGGCGCTCAGCCGCTGGTGCTCTCCCACCACGTCCACGGTCTCGACGCCGATCGAGCCGCCTCC
>JAYUAM010000024.1:0-6369 GCA_043741295.1 Acidimicrobiia bacterium | reverse complement strand
TCGCTGCCGGCCCTCGGACGCCGAGAACTCCCGCGCACCGTCCCGCTAGCGTTCTGCGTGGCTTCCCCCGAGACCGTCCGGCGTGGTTCACGCGTCGGCCGAAACCTGGAGGTGGCCGCCATGGCCGAACCAATCGTTCCCGATCGCAACCTGGTGATCCTGTCCGGGTCGCTGTCACGTCCGCCCGAGGTGCGCACCCTGCCCTCGGGCGACTCGCTCGTCGCCTACGAGGTCACCAGCCGGCCGGCAGTCGGCCCGGCGCTCTCGGTGCCCGTCACGTGCGCGGGCGGCGCCGCGCCCGTCGACCTCGATGTCGGGACCGAAGTCGTGATCACCGGCGTCGTCCGTCGTCGTTACTTCCGGGCCGGCGGGGCCACGCAGAGCCGCACCGAGGTCGTGGCCGACGCCGTGATCCCCGCTCGGCAGGTGGCCCGGGCCCGGCGGGCGGTCGAGCGCGCCCTCGGCGCCGCCGGGCTACCGGGCTGACCGGCCGTGGTGCTCACGGGCGGCGGCGGCGAAGGCGTGGATCACCGGGTGCACCCACTCGTCGCCGCTGGCCAGCTCGGGCTGGAAGAGCGTGCCGAAGAAGAACGGGTGATCGGGCAGCTCCGCCACCCGCACCATCCCGGTGTCGTCGTGCCCGCTGATGCGCAGGCCGCCAGCCTCCAAGGTCGGTACGTAGCCAAGGTCCATCCCGTAGCTGCAGAAGAACCGTTCCGTGCGTCGACCGGCCCCCATGATCGCCGCGGCGATCGTGTGGGGCGCGATGGTCACCGCGTCCTCGGCGTCGAGCAGGGCGCAGGCGAGCGGGACGAGCAGCAGGTCGTCGGCGTCGGGCGAGTCTTCGGCGTGGGCGGCGTCGGTTCGCCCGCACACGTTGCGGGCGAACTCGAGCAGCAGGTGCTGGAACCCGCCACACGTGCCGAGCAGAGGCACGCGACGGGTGCGGGCGTAGGTGATGGCGGTGAGCACGCTGTCGACGTCGGCGTACGGGCTGCCCGGCACCACCCAGATGCCGTCATAGTCGGCGAGCGAGTCGCCCGCGCCGATCTGACTGCTGTGCCGCCAGTCGGCGTCTACCGGGCCGGCGGGACCGCGGCTCAACTGACGGATCACGGTCGGGATCCGCCCGTGCGCCAGCACGTCGGGCGAACGGTCGCCCACCAGGGCGATGCGGGCGGGGCGGGCGAGCGCGCTCACGGGTCGCTCACGGGACGGGCGCCGGGTGGGTCCTCGGAGGTCATCGTCATGCTCGAAACGTAGCGACCGCCATGCCGGGTCGTGCTGTCGCGCCCCTGACGGTTTGGGCTGAATCTGATCCGATTGCGCGGGCGGGGCGATAGGCGACAGACTCGGTCGGTGGCGACGGACGGGCTCTCCAACCGGACGACCGGCGGCACCCGGGCCACCCCGACGGCGGCCCACAACCACGTACCGCTCGTCGCCTACGCCATGGCGCTCGGCTCGGGGGTCGTGTGGAGCTTCGGTGCGGTGAACGCCAAGCTCGCCCGCCACGCCGATGCCTGGCAGTACCTCGTGTGGCGCTCGATCGGCGTCGTAGTCGTGATGGAGATCCTCAACCGGCGACGGGGCGACCGAGGATCGATCGCGGTGCGGGCGTACCGGTCGGGCAGGGTGATGGTGCTCGCCAACGTCGCCCTGATGGTCGCGTCGGTGTGCTTCATCTACGCGCTGAAGACCACAGCGGCCGCCAACGTCGCACTGCTCGCCTCGATCACGCCGCTGCTCGCCGCGGTCCTCGCCCGAGTGTTCATCGCCGAGCGCATCACCCCGGTGACGGTCGTCGCCATGGCCGTGGCGTTCGTCGGGCTGCTCATCATGGTCACCGCCGGCGGCTCGTCGGGCGGCACGAGCACCCTCGTCGGCAACATCTCGGCGATGACGTCGGCGCTCGGGTTCGCCGGCTACGCCGTGTGCATCCGTTCGGTGCCCAAGGGCGACTGGTCGCCAGTACTGGCCGGGTACGGAGTGATGACGGTTGTCCTCTGCGGTGCGATCACGCTGGCCGAGGGCAGCACGTTGCTGCCGCCGTTGCACGACATCGGTCTCGCGCTTGCCCACGGCGCGTTGTTCATCGTCGGCGGCACGATCATGTTCAACACGGCCACCCGCTACGTCGGTGCCGGTCCGATGGCGGTGTTCGCGCAGTCCGAGACGGTGTTCGTGCCCGTGTGGGCGTTCCTCTTCCTGAACGAGCGGCCGCGCCCGGCCATCCTCGTCGGCGGGGGCATCATCCTCGCTGCCGTGGTGGGCAAGGCGCTGGTCGACGCGTCGGCGAACTCGCGGGCGATGGCCGCGCCGGTGCAGGGCTAGGGCGCGAGCGGGCGGCCGGCACGATGACGTCACGCTCGCGACCCTCGACGAGCTCCCGATCGTTCCGGTACGACCGCCCGACCGTCGGCGTCACGCTGGGGTACATGACGCTCGCGGCGTCGCTCGGGCTCGGCATGGTGATGGCCGAGCTGCGCGAGCGGATGAACCTGTCGGGCACGGTCACCTCGATGCACACGGCGTTCTTCGGGTGGGGTCTCGTGGGTGCCGGCCTCTCCGGGTTCTGGATCGTGGCCCACGTCCGTCGTGATGTCCTCCTGCGGCTCGCGTTGTGCGGGTCGGCCACCGGTGCGCTGATCTTCATCAGTCGCGAGCAGTTGGCGTTCACGCTGCTCGGCGCGCTCGTGATCGGTGTGTCAGGAGCGATGATCACGATGACGATTCCGATCATCCTGGCCGACCATCACGGCGAGGGCTACGCCGACGCGTTGGCGGCGACGAACGCCTTCCCTGGACTCGTGGGGATGGTCTTTCCGATCACCATGGGCCTCGCCCTCAGCAGGGACTGGGGCTGGCGCGGAGTCTTTGCCCCCTTCGTCGTGGTGCTGGCCGCTGTTGCGCTCCTTGTGCTCGGCGTGACGCGGCGGCCGGCGGTGCCGGCGGTGACGGTCGCCCGTACGCCGGTCACGGAGCTGTTGCGCCGACGCCCGACGCGACGTCGCTGGCTGATGCTCGTCCTCGCAATCATGGTCGAGTTCGGTGCCAACTCGTGGGCCGTCGCCTACCTGCGCGAGGTCGGAGGCATCTCGTCGGGCGTCGCGACCGCGATGTTCAGCATCATCGCCGCCGGCATGTTCGCCGCCCGTCTCGCCTACCCCGCGATCACGCGTGGTCGGGCGCCCCATCGGGTCGAGGGTCTCGGGTTCGCGGTGACGGCGCTCGGCGTGCTGCTCGTGTGGGGTGGCCCGTCGCCGGCGGCGCGGGCGCTCGGTCTGCTGGTGCAGGGACTCGGACTCGCCGTTCTTTACCCGCTCGGCGTCGCCCGGTTGTTCGACTGCACCGACGCCGACACCGAGTCGCTCGGCGCGTTAGCCGCGCTGGCGTCGGGCGCAGCGATCACCATCGGCCCGATGCTCATCGGCACCCTGGCCGACGCCATCGGGCTGCGCTGGGCGTTCCTGTCGATGCCGCTCGTTGCCGCGTTCGGCGCGTTCGTGAACCTCGGCGACCGTCGACGCTGGCCCCTCACCCGGGTTGGGCGTCGCGTCGTGCCCGACCCGCCGTTGTGACGATCTTGCCGGGTCAAGGTGAACTGGGGCGGCTTCGATCGCGTAACCTTGCTGTTCGTCCGCAGGCCTAGCAATTCGGTGAGAGCGCGTTGTCAGGGACACTGGTCCGAGTCGCCCATTCTCGCAGCGACGTCTGGCGGTTGGCTGGCCAAGCCGACGACCTCACTTCACCTTGCGCGGTGGTGAGGCGTGGCTCGGCGACGCCGAGCCCGTGGGCGATCTCGCCGTAGATGCGATGGAGCTCGCGCACCGTCACGGTCATAGTCGGGTGAAGCAGCACCTCGATCGACGTGGCGGTTTCGACAAGGACTTCGTTCGTCGCATCGTCTCCGGCGTACGGTCGTCTGTGTCCGTCGAACTGCGTCGGTGCTTCGACGAGCGACATGTCATGGAGCGTTCCGTCGGTTGACATCGAGCTGAGGCGGAGCCATACGAGGAGGTCGCCCGCACAACCGGAGCCCTCGGATGCGAACTCGGCTGCGAGATGAACCATGGCGGTGAGACGAATCGCGAGGAAGTCATCTTCGACCGCTACGGGATGGCCGATCACTCGGTGGAGCATGTTCTGAGCGCTCTCGTCCATACGCAGCGACGCGCTGAGGGAGCCGTCGGCGTGAAGGTCGATCTCCTCTCTGGTGGCGAGTTCGAGCACGACGCGACCCTGCCGGATCCGGTGGCGGGTGACGACGAGCTGTGGCACTTGCCCGAAGCTGTGTTGCGCTCGTTCGGGTGCCGAGATCCGCCGCCGCCACTCGAGGATGCTCGCCTCGGTGATCGAGAACCTTCCAGCGTTTACCGGCACCGCGGCGAACGCCATCTGGATCTCACGGTCGCTGTCGGCCGGTGCGGGCTGTAGGTCATTCGCGAGCCCGCGCAGGCGCTTTCGAGGACCACCGAAGCCGCGGTGGCGCGCTTCGTATCTCAGCGATAGCTCGCTCTCGCTCAAGTACGTGGTCGTCGTCTCGTAGCGCACCGGGAACTGGAACCAGGTCTCGCCGTTCTCGCTCCGGAGTCGAGCGTGTGGAGCGTCGAGGCTCCGGGGCACGGCGATCACGATGAAGACCCTGTCGCCGAGCCCGTCGGCTGGGACGACGTCGACCTCGAACGGCGGACTCGGCCGGGCATGAGCGTTGAGGATCTGCGCGATCCGAGCACGAACCTCGCCGCCCGGCTTCGCGAATGGCCCGAGAGCGTCCGCTCGCGACTCGGCTTCCGCGATGCCGAAGATGAGAACGCCGCCGGACGCGTTGGCCAATGCGCAGATGTCCTTGGCGAGCTCCGATGGATCGGGCGACCACTTGTCGTCGAGGACCGCCTTGAACTCGAGTTGGGAGGATTCTTCGACTGAGTTGTCGACGAGGTGGCAGAGCGCGGCCGCGTCGATGTGGTCAAGGGTCGTGCCGAGCAGGCGTTCGACGGCGGGGAACCGAAGACGAATCGTCATCGAGAAGCTCCTTCGATCTCGGTCCTACGGCCGAACTCTGTCACACCCCCTCCGTACCGTGATCGCCATGGAGCTGGCTGAGCTGACGAGGTTGGTGGGGGAGGCGGATCTTGCCCGGTCGTGCGCGTCGCCGAGCCGCGGCCAGCTCGAGTGCTCCCTGGCGGCCATCGCCCGGGTGCGGGGCGTGCTCGACGGCTTGGAGGTCGACGCGGTGCGAAAGCTCGCCGGACTCTGCTCCGATCCCGAGTCCGTGGTCGCCGGGGCGACGCGCACCAGCGCTCGCGAGGCCGCCCGGGTGGTCGAGCGGGTCGGTGCGCTCGACGCGCTGCCTGATGTGGCGGCGTCCCTGGCCGCCGGGCGCACGTCGGCGGCGCACGTCGATGCGCTCGGTCGGGCCATGCGCCGCCTCGAACCGGACGAACGGGCGCGGCTCGCCTCGCGCTCTGGGTTCTTCGCCGGAGTCGCCGAACGGGTGAGTGCCGAGCAGTTCGCTCGCACGGTGCAGGCGGAAGCGGCCCGCCTCGCCGGTGGTGCGCAGGCACGCCTGGAACGCCAACGGCGGGCGGCATCGCTGCGGACGTGGGTCGAGCAGGAGTCGGGCATGTGGTGCGGCCGGTTCGAGTTCGACCCGGCGACCGGGCTGCGGCTCGACGCCGTCCTGAACGCTACGGTCGCCGCCCTCTTCGCCGAAGCGGTGCCCGACACGGCCCCGAGCGACCCCGTCGCCCGGCAGCAGCATCTGCGGGCGCTGGCCCTCGCCCGGCTCCTGCTCGGTGGTCCGCTGGTCGATGGCGCCGGTGGCGCAGAGCATCGGCCGTCGGGAGTGCGGGCCGAAGTCGTCGTCGTGGTCGATCTCGATCGGCCTCGCAGTGCTGCCGGCGCCGATGCCGATCCCGATGCGGATCCCGATGCGGATGCCGATGCGGATGCCGTGGCCGTCGACTGGGGTCTGCCGGTCGAGCTGCCGCTCAGCGTCCTGCGCGAGCTGTGTGCCAACGCCGTGATCAACCCGATCGTCGTACGCAACGGGGTCGTGGTCGGGGGCGTCGGTCGGCTGAACGTCGGACGCGAATCTCGGCTGGCCAACCGGGCGCAACGGCGGGCCCTGAGGGTGATGTACCCCACGTGCGCGATGCCCGGATGCGAGGTGCGGTACTCGTTCACCAAACCCCACCACGTCGTGTGGTGGCGCCATGGTGGGCTGACCGATCTCGACAACCTGCTCCCGGTGTGTTCGCGACACCATCACGCCGTCCACGACCTCGGCTGGCAGGTGAAGCTCCTCGACGACCGCACCCTCGTGGTGACGTTGCCCGACGGCACCGTCCGCCGCACCGGTCCGCC
>JAYUAM010000023.1:0-2695 GCA_043741295.1 Acidimicrobiia bacterium | reverse complement strand
TCGTTCCGCGATCGTGCGAGCGCGCCACGGTGACGTCGGCCGACGTCAGGCCGAACACGACGAACATATCGAGCAGGTCACCGTTCGGCAGCACGACGACCTGCGCGCCGATGGTGCTGCCATCGGTGCCCGGGTCATGCACGATCGTCGGCACCTCCCAACTGCGGCCGCCGTTCGTCGAACGGGCGAAGTACGTCGGCGCAGTGACGAGACCGGTGACATCGTCGATGATGATCCGGTCCCAGGTGGCATAGACGAGGTTGCGACGCTTCGGGTCGCCCGTGACCGACTCCTTGTCGAGCCCGCCGTCGATGCTGAGGTCCGTCGCCACGACCGCCGGCTCGCTCCACGAGCGACCACCGTTGGTCGAGCGACTGGTCAGGATCGCCTGGCGCCCGTCGAGCGTGTCGAAGGAGAGCCCTTCCTGCACGAGGGTGCCGTCGGCCAGCGTCGTGATCCACGGGTCCGACGCCCGCTCGTAGTCGCCACCGTTCGCCGAGGTGCCGCCGGAGCAGGTGGTGAAGTGGGCGGCTGTGCGGGTCCAGGTGCGACCGCCGTCGCGCGTCACGCCGGTGACCAGACCGCGTGCCCCGCCATCGCTCCACCGGTCCTGCTGCCACACCGCCACGGCGTGGCCCTCGGCTCTCGGGTCGGCCGTGATCCACGGCTCGACCTCGGCGTTCGGATAGTTCACACCGGTCGGGTCGTCGACGGCGCAGTCCGCCGGGAAGGGGCTAGACGCCGACGCTCGGACGAGGATTGCCGATCTGGACGCCGCCGCGGCAGGAGTGGTCACGGTTCCGGCGAGCAGGAACCCGGCCGTAGCCACCGATACGACACGAGCACGACCGTTCATGGACACGATCCTTCTGATGCCGTCCAGGCCAGTCATCGGCGTATGGCCGAGTCGGACAGCTCGGGCGCCACGCTACTTCGACGGGGCTTGCGCCGACTCCGCCGTCGCTCGGCGTTGCTGCTGCCGTCGCCCGATCGTCGTTCCAACCACCGGAACTGTCCGGTGTCGGCGGGGGCGGGCGTGTGATACGAACGAACCGTGCTGACCGACGCCCAGCGCCAGGCTGCGGCCGACGCGCTCGCTACCGCCGAAGCCGACCGATCGCCGATCGATCCGCTGACGACCACCTACCCCGACATCGACGTCGTCGATGCCTACGAGATCCAGCTGCTCAACATCCGGCGACGGGTGGCGGCCGGCGCGACGATCCGCGGCCACAAGGTTGGGCTCACCGCCAAGGCGATGCAGCAGATGTTCGGCGTCAGCGACCCCGACTACGGCCACCTGCTCGACGACATGTTCGTGTTCGAGAACAGCGTCGTGCCCGTCGACCGCTACCTCTACCCCCGCGTCGAGGTGGAGGTCGGGTTCGTGCTCGGCGAGCGGCTCACCGGCCCGTCGTGCAGCGTCACTGACGTGCTGCGCGCCACCGAGTTCGTGGTCCCGTGCTTCGAGCTGATCGACACGCGGTGCCGCGACTGGAAGATCAAGCTGTGCGACACCATCGCCGACAACGCGTCGTCGGCCGGCATCGTGATCGGCGGGCAGCCGACGCCGGTGTCCGGGCTCGACCTGCGGACCATCGGTGCGGTGCTGCGCCGCAACGGCGAGATCATCGACACCGGCGCGTCGGGCGCCGTGCTCGGCAACCCGGCCACCGCGGTCGCCTGGCTCGCCAACCAGGTGCACGAGTTCGGCGTCACGCTCGAACCGGGACACGTCATCCTGCCCGGCAGCTGCACGAAGGCGCACGACGTGAAGGCCGGCGACCACGTGCGCGCCGACTTCGACCTCCTCGGTTCGGTCAGCGTCTCGTTCGCATGAGCGAGCCGCGGTCGCCGTTCATCTCTAGACCACCTATCTCCAACGGGAGACACCAATGACCGCCACGATGCCGTCGACAAAGGTTCTGGCCGCGATCGTCGGCTCCGGCAACATCGGCACCGACCTGATGTACAAGCTGCAGCGCTCGCGGCACCTCGAGCCGCGCTGGATGGTGGGAGTCGACCCGGCGAGCGAGGGCCTCGCCCGGGCGAAGGCCGCGGGGCTCGAGGTGACGGCCGACGGTGTCGACTGGCTCCTCGCCCGGCCCGAGCTCCCCGGCGTCGTGTTCGAGGCGACCAGCGCGTACGTGCACATCGCCAACGCGCCGCGCTATCGCGAAGCCGGCATCCGCGCCGTCGACCTCACGCCCGCCGCGCGCGGCCCGTACGTCATCCCGCCGGTGAACCTCACCGAGCACCTCGACGAGATGAACGTGAACATGGTGACGTGCGGTGGCCAGGCCACCATCCCGATGGTGTACGCCGTGAGCCGTGTCGTGCCCGTGCGCTACGCCGAGATCGTCGCCACCGTCGCCTCGAAGTCGGCCGGACCCGGCACGCGTGCGAACATCGACGAGTTCACGCAGACCACCGCCCGCGCCGTGGAGGTGCTGGGCGGGGCCGAGAAGGGTAAGGCGATCATCATCCTCAACCCGGCTGAGCCGCCGCTGATGATGCGCGACACCATCTACTGCGCGCTACCCGAGGGCTACGACGCCGACAAGATCGCCGCCTCGATCAACGACATGGTCGCCGAGGTGCAGACCTACGTCCCGGGCTACCGGCTGCGCGTGGCACCCCAGTTCGACAACGTGCGCGGCCACGACCGCGTCGCCATCTTCGTGGAGGTGGAAGG
>JAYUAM010000022.1:0-2695 GCA_043741295.1 Acidimicrobiia bacterium | reverse complement strand
AACCCGGGCGTCTCGTACACGAGCGAGCGGTACTCCGCACGAGCCAGCGCGGCGAGCTCGGTGACCACCTCGCGATAGCCGTCGGCGTCACCACCCAGTCGTTCGGTATCGACGCAGCTCGCCTCCAACGTGGCAGCGAGCACGGTCTCTAGGTTGCGGCGCGCCAATTCGCCGTCGGCGAACTTCGCCGCCACGATCTCGCCCTGCTCGGTGACGCGCAGCGCTCCGTCGACGCTGCCGGGCGGCTGGGCGAGGATCGCCTCGTACGCCGGCCCGCCACCGCGCCCAACCGTGCCGCCGCGGCCGTGGAACAGGCGCAGGTGCACACCGTGACGGCGGGCGACGGCCACGAGCGCGGCCTCGGCCTCGTACAGCGACCAGTTGGCGGCGAGGTAGCCACCGTCCTTGTTCGAGTCCGAGTAGCCGATCATCACCTCCTGGCTGTCGCCGTGGGCGCGCACGTGGGCGCGGTACCACGGCTCGGCGAGCAACGCGTCGAGCGTGGCTCCGGCGTCGTGGAGGTCGTCGATCGTCTCGAACAGCGGCACGATGTCGACGTCGAGCCCGGCTTCCTTGGCGAGCACGGCGACTTCGAGCACGTCGCTCACCGCGCTGCAGGCAGAGATGACGTAGTGGGGCACGGCCGGCGTACCGATGCGGTGCACGCCGTCGGCGGCGGCGGCCACGATCGCCAGCTCGCTCGTGGTGCGCTCGCTGTAGGTGGCCCGCGGCACCTGCAGCGGGCGGGGGCTGGCCAGCTCGGCCAGGAGCACCCTGCGGCGGTCGTCCTCGCCGAGCGCGGCGTACGTGTCCGACACTCCGGCGCGGGCGAGCAGCTCGGCGACCGTCTGCTCGTGCACCGCCGAGTTCTGGCGCAGGTCGAGCCCGCACAGGTGGAACCCGAACAGCTCGACGTCGCGGCGCACCGGTTCGACGAGCGCGGCCGCCACCGTCGCCGCGCCGTGGCCGGCGAGCGAGGCGGCCACCACGTCGAGGTCGCCCATCAGGTCGGACGGCGAGTCGTACGGGTCGCGCTCGTCGCCGAGGATCGCCGTGGGCACACGGCCGATCGCCAGCCGCGCCGTCGCCGCGAGGCGCCCCTGCATGCCGCGCAGCGCGCGCCGGTAGGGCTCGTCCGCCCGGAACGGCGAGTCGTCGCCCGACGCGTCGGCGAGGTCGATCAGCGCGATCGACGGGTTCACCAACCGGGCCGACATCGACAGCTCGATGGCCAGCGCTCCGAGGGCGTCGAGGTGGTGGGCGAAGGCGATCGACGCCTGCCGGTCGAGGGCGTACCGGACCACGTCGGCGGTGACGAACGGGTTGCCGTCACGGTCGCCGCCGATCCAGGAGCCCATGCGGATGACCGGCGGCAGCGCGTGCGACGCCAGCTCGGGCCAGCGCCGCACCAGCTCGCGCCGGGCATCGGTCTGCAACGAGCCGATCGCGGTGAAGAGCGTGAGGTCGTAGTAGCCGAGCGACTCGTTGATCTCGTCACGCACGCGTAGCTTCGTCAGCCGCAGGATCGCCGTCTGCCAGAGCATCAGCACCTTGAGCCGCAGCTCGTCGACGAGCGCGCCCGGCTCGTCGCTCCCGTCGACCGCACGGCTCACGTTGACCGCGTGGCTCCCGTCGACTGCGTGGTCGTCGCGCTCGGCGAGAAGGTGCGCGATGGCGCGTTGGTTGTCGAGCACGGTCTTGCGGCGGACCTCGGTCGGATGCGCCGTGAGGACCGGGCTCACCAGCAGGCGGTCGAGGACACGGCCGAGCCGTTGACCGTCGACCCCGGCCGTCTGCAGGCGGTCGAGCGTGTGGTTCAGGCTGCCGGCCTGGGGCAGAGATCCCGAGCGGCGATGGTGCGCCCGCCGGCGGTTCGAGTGTACGTCCTCGGCGATGTTGGCGAGCAGCGAGAACCAGCTGAACGCCCGGGCGACGTGTAACGCAGTGTCGACATCGAGCCCGTCGAGCAGCGCGATCAGTTCGGGGTCGGAGCGCCCGGCCCGGCGCGCGTCGACGGCCATGCGTCGCACCTGTTCGACGATGGCGTAGACACGCTCGCCGGCCTGCTCGCGGATCACGTCGCCGAGCAGGCTGCCGAGCAGGTGGATGTCGGCGTCGAGCCGGCTGTCCTTGCCCGTCGTCGTTGCCGTTGTCGACGGCACCGCCTCGCTCACACGGCCGACCAGTGGGCCAGGAGGGCGTCGACGACCGTGTCGAGTTCGGCGAACATCCACCAGTGGCCCTTGCCGGCGAGTGTGACGGTGGCGGCGCCGAGAAGCCCGGCCACCTCGGTGGCCATGTCGGCGGTACCGACGTATGGATCCTCGGTGGCCACGATCACCAGGCCCGGCGGCAGCGACGCAGCGCGGGCGGTGAGCCGAACGCCGAGCTCGACCATCGCCGGCTGACGGGCCGAGCGGTAGAGCCCGAGGATGCAGCGGCCCATTTCGGCGTCCATCGCGTTGGCGACGTCGAGCGCGGCGTCGGGCGACAACCCGAGCCCGGCGAGCATCGTCGCCCGTACCGACGGCTCGGCGTCGACGAGGCCGGCGATCATCTGCTCGCCGACATCGGGCGTCTGCCAGGCCTGGGCGGCGTCGTGCCACACGTAGTCGGGGTGCAGTAGGCCGCCGCAGTCGGTGGCCCAGGTGCGCACGAGGTCGGGCCGGTGGTCGAGCAGGCCGAGCACGTGGCC
>JAYUAM010000021.1:0-6381 GCA_043741295.1 Acidimicrobiia bacterium | reverse complement strand
GGTTCACGGCCAACGGTTTCAGGATCAGCGGTTCGTCGTCGATCATCAGGATTCGGGCCATCAGGTCTCCTGCGGTTACTGGTCGACGTCGGCGGGCTTCGCGTTCGGCTCGGGTTCGGCGGGTGCGGGGTCGGCCGGCGCGGCGCGCACGACGATGGTGGCGGTGAGGCCGCCGCCGGGCGTGTCGTCGAGCAGGAGCCGACCGCCCAGCGCCTCGACGAACCCTGACACGACGGTGAGCCCGAGGCCGGCGCCGGCCTGCAGGCTCTTGCGGCCGATGCGTTGGAACGGCTGCAGGGCGCGCTCGCGCTGATCGGGTGCGATGCCCGGGCCGCGGTCGATGACGCGGACGTGGAGCTCGGGCGTACCGTCGTCGCCGGTCACCGCGGCGGCATCGATCCGCACGGGGGAACCGCTGGTCGACCCGGCGGTCGCACCGGCCGGCGACCCGGCGGCCGCACCGGCGGTCGCACCGGCCGGCGACCAGGCCAGCGCGTTGGCCACGAGGTTGGCGAGGGCGCGCTCCAGCAGCGCCGGGTCGACGAGTGCCGGCGGCAGGGTCTCGGGCACGGACACCTCGATGCGGTCGGAGCGGTGGGCGACGTTGGCCAACGTCGCCGCCACGACGTCCTCAAGGAACGACGGTCGACACTCGACCGTGACCGCGCCGGCCTGCAGTCGGCTCACGTCGAGCAGGTTCGTCACCATGCGATGAAGGCGGTCGGCCTCGGTATCGATCGTGGCGAGCAGTTCGGCGCGCTCGTCGGTGGAGAACGCCACATCCTGCTGGCGCAGGCTCGTGACCGAGGCCTTGATGCCGGCGATCGGGGTGTGCAGGTCGTGGCTCACGGCGCGCAGGATCGAGGTGCGCAGGGCATCGCTCTGGGCGAGCAGGACGGCCTGGGCCGCCTCGGCATGCAGCGCCTGATGATCGCGCGCCGCCGCGAGCTGGGCGGCGAACCCGCGCAGCAACCCGAGCTCGCGCCGATCGAGCGAACGTCCCGAGCCGATCAGCACCAGCCCCCGCGAGCCGACATCGGCCGCCGCCGAGGCATCGTCCAACGTCACCGGAACACCCGCCGCGTGCTCCACCACGGGGCCCTGCGGACCGGGGGCAACGATGGCGACGCCGGCGAACCCGAGCGCGTCGCGGGCCTCGTGGAGCAGCGCGCTCACCGGGTCGCGATCGGTGACGAGCGTGCGGGCGCTGGCGGCGAGCGCGTTGGCATCGGCCTGGGCGCGCCGGGCGACCTGGCGGGCCTGGCGGGCTACCAACAGCGCACCGATCGCCGAGCCGGTCGCGACGACGAGTGAGGCCAGCGCGATGCGATCATCGTGCGCAAGCGGCACGAGCGCAGCCCCGACGAGCCCGGCGGCCAGAAGCCCGGCGGTGACGGCGGCCTTGCGCGGCAGGCGGTATCGATCGGTGTCGTCGCCGATGCTTCCCGACGGCACGAGGTGAAGGTCGAGACCGGCGGCCGCTGCCGCCCGCACCAGGCGACCCGACACGCGGCGTCTGCTGCCGATGACGAGCTGACTCGCCTGCGCCGCCTGCGCGGCGGCAACGAGCCCGCCGACGCGGTCGCCGCCGCCGGCCGTTCGGACCTCGCCACCGAGGTCGACGACGAGCTGGCGTTGCCGCTCCAGATCGGACGGCGCAACGGCGGTGGCGTCGGCCGACCGCGTGGGTGGCGCGGCGGCCCGGTCGCGCGACGGGTCGACGAGGTGGATGCCAACGAGGCGGGCGTCGAGTCGGTCGGCCAGCCGGGCGGCGCGCCGCACGGCGGCATCGGTGGTCGCCCGACCGTCGAGGGCCACGGCCACCGCCGGTGTGTCCTCGTCCGTCACCGCCGCCACCGACGCGTGCCGGCGGACACGATCGGCGTCCGCCTCGGCCCGGTCGGCCATCCACTCGAGGGCGACCTCGCGCAGCCTTGTGAGGCGAACCGCCTCGAACTGCGACGCCGTCGCCGCGTCGAGTCGCTCGACGGCGAACAGGTTCCCGTGAGCCAGCCGTCGACGCAGCGCTTCGGGTGTGATGTCGACGAGCTCGAGCTGGTCGGCCGCCTTGAGCAGTCGGTCGGGCACGGCAGCCGTCGGAGCCCGCCCGACGATCGCCGCGGCGATGTCCGACAGGCTCTCGACGTCTCCGATGCTCAGCGACCCGACGACATCGACCCCGCCGCGCAGCAGCCGTTCGGCGAGCTGCCAACGGTGGGTCACGCCGCCGTCGTCGGACGCGGCGAGGTCATCGACGATCGCCACGCTGCCCGCTGGCGGAACGGCCGTGGCGCCGGCCGGCCCGGTCGCCGTCCGGACTGCGGCCATGAGCGCGTCGAGTCGGGTCACGGTCTCGGCCCGGTCGTGGGTCGTCACCGCCCCGACGACGACCGGCGCGCCTCGGGCGGCCCGGCGGGTCGCCTCGTCGAGCAGCGCGCACGTCGCCCCGGCACCGGGCGCCACGCCGACGTACAGCCGGAGCCGGCCGCGCCGCGTCGACCCGCCCGCCGGAGCGGTACCGTCACTCGGCGCGCGATCGCTGGCGTCGACTTGCCCCGTTTCCCTCAAGAAGTGGTCGCCTCGGCTGGCACGATCGCCACGCTAGTCATGAGATGGGTGGGCAACGCTTCTTCACGTCGCACGAAGTGATCGCCGGAGTTGGGGATGACGACGGCGGTCACCGCAGGACGAAGCGGCCGGCCCTCGGGCCGGCCGGTTCGCGCCACGCCGGCCGCGGCATCAGGCGATCCGCTCGTCGTGCCCGGCCCAGAACGGCTCGCGGAGCTCGCGCTTCAGGACCTTGCCCGCCCCCGACTTCGGCAGCGGCTCGGCGCGCAGCTCGATCACCTTCGGCATCTTGTAGCCGGCGATGAGACCCCGGCAGTGCTCGATCAAGGCGGCGACGGTGACGTCCTCGTTCCGGGGCACGACGACGGCGTGCACCGCCTCACCCCACCGCTCGTCGGGCACACCGAAGACCGCCGCCTCGAGCACGCCGGGATGGCGGTAGAGCGCTTCCTCGACCTCGGTCGAGTACACGTTCTCGGCACCCGAGACGATCATGTCCTTCAGGCGGTCGACCAGGAACAGGCAGCCGTCGGCCGACAGGTAGCCGAGGTCGCCCGAACGGTAGGACCCGTCGTGCAGCACGACCGCGGTCTGGTCCGGCTTGTTCCAGTAGCCGCGCATCACGTTGTCACCACGGATGACGACCTCGCCGACCTCACCCGCGTCGCACACCCGGTCACCGTCGCGGATCTCGATCTCCACCCCGATCGCCGGACGCCCGCACGAGCGGGCGCGCGGGCCGTCGAGCTCGAACTGCTCGTCGATCAACGCGGTGGCGATGGGGGCGGTCTCGGTGGCGCCGTACAGGTGCAGGAGCGCGAGGTCGGGGAGGGCAGCCACGGTCCGGCGCAGCACCTCGGTCGCGATCGGTGAGGCACCGTGGGCGAGGTGCCGCAGCGTCGGCACGGCGCGCGGCCGGGCGAGCTGCTCCTCGGCGATCGCCGCAAGCATCGTCGGGACGACGAGCGTGTGGGTGGCCCGCTCGCCGGCCACGAGGTCGAGGAAACCGGCGGGGGAGAAGGCGGGAAGCACGACGTGGCAGCCGCCGTTGAACACGGTGGCCGCGACGGCGAACGTGCCGGCGGCATGGAACAGCGGCGAGGCGACGAGCCAGCGCGTGTCCGGTGAGAACGGCCACGTCGCCAGCAGATGGAACGTGTTGGCGAGCAGGTTGCGGTGGGTGAGCATCACGCCCTTGGCCGCACCGGTCGTGCCTCCCGTGTAGAAGAGTCCGGCGAGGTCATCGCCGTGAACGTCGACATCGAACTCGGCCGGGTCGGCGGCAGCGAGCAGCGCCTCGTACCCGTCGGGCACGCGCACGACCCGTTCGACGATGTCGTCGGGTACGGGCAGATCGGTGAACAGCACGCCCGTGCCCGAGTCGGCGAGGGCGTAGCGCAGTTCGGCTTCGGTGTGGCGGGTGTTGAGCGGCACGATCACCAGTCCGGCGCCGGGGATCGTCTGGTACAGCTCGAGGTACTGGT
Organism: Acidimicrobiia bacterium; assembly: GCA_043741295.1. Taxonomy (GTDB): domain Bacteria; phylum Actinomycetota; class Acidimicrobiia; order Acidimicrobiales; family Ilumatobacteraceae; genus JAYUAM01. Next base: position 2,329 of record JAYUAM010000021.1, on the reverse strand, counting down.
GGGAGTTGGCGGCGGCCACGGCCACACGATCACCACGTTCGAGACCGAGTGAGAGGAGCGCGCCGCGCAGGCGCCGGCAGCGCTCCCACGTCTCGGCATAGGTGAGGTGCACCGGGCCGCAGACGACGGCCTCACGTTCGGCGTAGCAGGACACGGCGCGACGCAGCGGGGAGAGCACGGTCGTCATCGCCGTCGACGCTAGCGAGATCGATGGGCCGCTCGTTCCTGTCACCCGCCGCCGGCATCCGTGCGATCAACCGTGACAAGAACGACAGACGCGGTCAGTCGGGTCAGTCGGGTTCGTCGGACTCGTCGGGGAGCACGAGGTCCCAACGGTCGAGGCAGTCACGGCAGCGGTAGGCGACGATGTCGCCCGGCTGCCACGCGCCGTCCTCGGGAGCGTGGGTGAGCAGGTAGGCGCGGCCACCGCAGTCGACGCACACGATCTGGGTCTCCGGCTCGAGCACCGCGGCAGGCTACCGGTGCCCGGCCCAGACCGGCCGCGCACGCGTTGCTATCGTTTCCAGGTGCGAGTGGTGGCGGGGTCGGCGCGGGGTCGGCCACTCGTCGCCCCGTCGGGACGCGACACCCGTCCGACGGGGGACCGCGTTCGTGAGGCGGTGTTCAACGCGCTCAACAGCCTCGATCTGCTCGTCGGCGCGCGGGTGGTCGATCTGTTCGCCGGCTCGGGCGCGCTCGGCATCGAGGCGTTGTCGCGGGGGGCGAGCCACTGCACGTTCGTCGAGGTTGACTGGGGCGCGACGGCGGCGATCCACACCAACCTCAACGCGACCGGGTTCGGCTCGCAGGCCACCGTCGCCGTCGGTGGGGTCGACACCTGGCTGGCTGCGAACCCGGCCGGTGAGTTCGACCTCGTGCTCGCCGACCCGCCCTACGTGTTCGACGAGTGGTCGGTCCTGCTCGACGTGGTGCCGGCCCCCTTCGTCGTCGCCGAGTCCGGGCGCGCCGTCGACCCCGGCGCGACGGCCGCGTCAGCGTGGGAGGTGGTGCGCGAGCGCCAGTACGGTGTCGCCGTGGTCACCTTCCTGCGCCGGATCGAACCGTGAGCGTCCTGTACCCGGGCAGCTTCGACCCGTTGCACTACGGCCACCTCGACATCGTCGCCCAGGCCGCCGCGCTCTTCGGTGAGGTCGTCGTCTGCGCGATGTACAACCCGGCCAAGGTCGACCCGTTGTTCGATCTGGACACCCGGCGGGCGCTGATGACCGAGTGTCTTTCCGGTATCGAAGGAGCCCGGGTCGAGCTGCGCACCGGGCTCGTCGTCGACGCCGCGCTCGACCTTGGCGTCGAGTTCATCGTCAAGGGACTGCGGACGGCCGGCGACTTCGAGTACGAGCTGCAGATGGCGCAGACGAACCAGGCGGTGAGTGGCGTGCGCACGGTGTTCCTCCCCGCCGCGAGCGGCCGCTCGTTCGTATCGTCCACCTTCGTGCGCGAGATCGCTCGCTACGGTGGCGACGTCGGCGCGCTCGTGCCGCCCCCCGTCGCCCGCCGCCTGCAGGAGCGCTACCGCACGTGACCACCTATCCTGACGCACCCGCGCCCGCACCCGCACCGGCACCCACACCCGCACCCGCCCTGCACCGCTCCGACGAACCGGCCAGCCTCCGATGACGAACTTCGACGACAACCACTCGATCAACGACTCCGAAACGCTGCTGCGTCGGGTGATCGACATCATCGCGACGGCACGCACGATGCCGTTGTCGAACTCGCCGATGGTCAACCGCGACGAGATCATCGAGCTGCTCGAAGAGTCGCTCAACCGGCTGCCCGACGAACTGCGTCAGGCGCGTTGGATGCTGCGGGAGCGCGACGAGTTCGTCGGCCGCACCAAGCGCGAAGCGGAAGACATCGTCGACGCCGCCCGAGCCCAGGCCGAGCGCATGGTGCAGCGCACCGAGGTCGTGCGCGCCGCCGAGCTGCGCGCCCGTCAGGTCGTCGAAGCCGCCGAGTCCGAGTCGCGCCGCATGCGCCACGAGACCGAGGACTTCTGCGACCAGCGCCTCGCCAGTTTCGAGATCGTGCTCGAAAAGGTGGCCCGCACGGTGGCCAACGGGCGCGAACGTCTGAACATCCGGGGCAGCCGGGCGGCCGCCGCCGAGCCGGGTGCCGAGGGCGACGACGGTGACGACGGCGGCACGTTCTTCGACTTCGACCGCGAGTAGTCCGTTGGCCAGCCCGCAGCCGACACCGCTCGTCGTCCCCGTCACCGAACTGCTGCGCGCCCCCGCCAGCCGCCGTGCCGTCCAGGCCGAGGTGCCGGCCGCCGGGCTCACGATGGCCGACTCGCACGTGCCCGACGGGG
>JAYUAM010000020.1:0-6390 GCA_043741295.1 Acidimicrobiia bacterium | reverse complement strand
CGCCGTGGTCTCATCGTCCTGGTCGGGCGGTGGATCGGGTTCCTGCGGGCGATCATGCCGGCCACCGCCGGCTTCTCCGGCATGACCTACCGGGAGTTCCTGCCGTGGGATCTGGCCGGCGCGATCTCGTGGGCGACGATCTGCGTCGTCGGCGGCTACAAGCTGGGTTCGAACTGGACGACGTTGGCCGACAACCTCGGGCGCGTCGGCATCGTGCTCGGCATCCTCGTCGCGCTCGCCCTCGTCGTGTGGGCGGTCAAGCGGCGTCGGACCGGGTCACCCGCCGCCGGCTGATCCCGCTCACCGGGAGCGCTCGGCGGCTCAGCCGACGACGCGGTCGACCAGCGTCCGCGTGAGCGGGTGTTGCAGGTCGACGAGATCGCCGGGCGCCGGGCATGGGTTGCCGGCCGGCATGAGCACCATCGACGTGTGCATGTGCGGTGGCTCCAGTAACGCCATCCGGTGGCGGGCAAAGTGGAACGGGCTGAGGCCGTCCGCCAACGGGTGCACGCCGTGGGCGGTGCCGGCACCGACCATCACGAGGTGGCCGTCGCCCGGCACGGTCGCCCCGCGGTAGCCAGCGGTGTCGCCAGCCTGCACGGCGCGCACGTCGAGCACGTCGGCGGCGAGGTGCAGGCCATCCTTCGCCGGGCCGTGCCACAACGCGGTACCGACACGGTGCACGAGCCGCCTGGCCGGCGCGGCACCGGCGAGGGCGCGCAGCTCGTCGATTGACAGGTGGCTGAGGTGGAGCGCGACGCCGTCGTCGGGGAGGACGGCGAGCCAGCGTGCCGCTTCGCCGTGGTTGGCGCCACCGTGGTCGACCAGTGGGAGGTGGAGTGCGTAGGCCTCGATGGTGAGCCCTACGGTCGCCGCCGCCTCGACCAGAGCGCCGAGCTCGTCGGGTCCGACGCCGTAGCGGCGCATCGACGAGGCGAGCTTGATCACGACCGGTCCGCGCCATCCAGCGTCGCCTAGCACCTGCGCCTGGTGTCGCGAGCCGACCGTGGGGACGGCGTCGGGCGCATCGGCGAGGACGGCGACGTCGGTTGCCGAGACGATCGGCGTCAGCACGATCCGGCGCCGCCCGCCCCGACCATCCACCGGACCGGTCAGCTCGAACACGGTGCCGACCGCGAGGGCCGACAGGCCGAGCCGGTCGATCTCGGCCGTCAGCCGCTCGCGACCGAACCCGTAGCCGTTGCCCTTCACCACGGGCACCATGTCGATGTCGCCCGCCGCGTGGTCGCCAACGAAGCCGTCCACCCGCGCCCGCCAGGTAGCGGTGTCGACGGTGAGGATGACGGTCACGGCCGGCAGCGTACGTGTCTCAGGTCCTGTTGCGGCCGCATGCGATCGGTTGGCGACCGAGCGATCGGCGCGCGCCGCATCACGCCTCCTGGCGCGCGAGTGCGTCGCTCCGCTGCTGCGACCGGTCGAGCGAGCGCGGACGCATTCGCGGGCGGAGCAGTACACACACAACGGCATCACGATGGCGCGTCTGGGCGCAGTGATCGCCGGAGTCGGCGCCCGTCGAGGTCATCGAGCACCACAGCCGCGCGGACGGTGACGATGTCGTCCTGGCCCTCCCCCTCAGCATCGTCGGAGACGCGCTGAACAGCGCCGACGACCTCGGCCTCCTCACCCCATGACGCCGCCGCAACGGCACGAGGCGTTCGGCGAGCATCGGCGCCTCCGGCGCTGGTGGGTTGAGGACGGAACTGGTCCGGACGGGTAGCCTTCGTGCATGGCTGGCAAGATCTGGACCGCCGAGGAGCTCGATCGGCTGACACCGGCCGAGCAGGACGCCATCTTCCAGTCGAGCCTCGTCACCGATCCGGCCGACGTGCCCGCCGAATATCTTGCCCACGTCCGTGCACGACTCGAGGACCGCATCGCCAAGAGGAACCCGCCGAACCGGTCGTGACTGAGAGGCGACGCGCGGTTCGGGCGACGGCCGGTTTCTTTGACGACCTCGATCGCCAGCTGCCGTCTGAGCGAGGCCCGAGCGGCGAACCCTCGACGAACGACTTCCAGGTGTTCGAGTTGTTGCGCGTGGTCGAACAGTTCGCGATCGGCTTCGATGATCTGCGTGAACTGATCCTGGGTCGGCCCGAGTACCGGATTCTCATCGCCACCGGCACGGTCGTAGCGGTGTTCTCTGTTGTCGGGCAGCTCGCCCCTGACGGCGCGGTCGAGCTTGTGCAACTTGACATCGATCTCGACGCCACTTGGTGGCATCCCGACGGGGAGTAACACCGGGGGTCAGGCCAGAGATCTCGAATCCCGAGTTTTCTTATCGGGTTTATCGGGTTATCCTCGTCTACGTGCGGCGACTGTTCACGTTCCCCAACCCGGTCAACGAGCACGCGGCGCGCACGGTGGCCGCTGGCGTGGTGCTTCAGTGCCTGTTCTTCCTCGCCACCGGGTGGCGCTGGCTGCTCGTGCCGCTCGCCCTCGGGTTCCTGGCCCGCGTGCTCACCGGGCCGAAGCTGAGCCCGCTCGGGCGCCTCGCCACCCAGGTCGTCGTGCCGGCCCTCGGTCGCCCGCCGCGTCTCGTCGCCGGCCCGCCGAAGCGGTTCTCGCAGGGGATCGGCACCGCGTTGTCGGGCCTCGCCGTGCTCGCCGCGTTCACGGGGCACTCCACCCTGGCCATCGTTGCCGTGGCCGCCATCGCGGTGGCCGCCTTCCTCGAATCGGTGTTCGCGTACTGCCTGGGCTGCGTGATGTTCCGCTGGCTCATGCGGGCGGGCGTCATCCCGGCATCGGTGTGCGTCGACTGCGCAGACATCAGCGGTCGGCTGCGGGACGCTGTCGCTGCTCGTACCGTGACGGGCGTGGCCAGCTAGTCAGGTCGGGTACGAGCGGCGCGATCGTGCCCGCCCGTATCGCACCCCGCCACACGCCAAGGCCGTAGGCGCCGTCGTCGAGCAGACGCAGCAGCAGGTAGCGCGCCGGGTCGAGCTGATGCGCACGTCGCGTCCGGTACCAGTCGACGAGCGCGGGCACGACGAGGACGACGGCGACGACGCGGCGAGCCCGGCGCGAGGCGACGGACGCCAACGCCGCGAGCGGCCACCACGGTCGGGCGATGGCCTCCGCGAGCTGGCGGCCGGCGTACAGATGACCCCGGCCGGCGAGTCGCATCGCCTCGGCGACCGGGTGCGACAGGTGGCGGAACCGGCGGGCGAGCGCGGCCGCCGACCCCATGCCCACGGCCGCGCCGGCGGCAACACCGGCCGGGCCGAGCATGGCCAGTCCCCACACGGCGGCGCTCCACGCGCTGACACCAACCGGCGCGAGCGCGCCCGGGTGGCGCACGGCGAGGGGACCGGCCGACGCGCCGTAGCCGAACCGCTGGCGCACGAACGCGCCCGTCGTGGCGCGGGGCGCGTGGTGCACGACGGCGGACGGTTCGTACCGGGCGCGCCAGCCTCGCTCGTCGAGCCGCCAGACCAGGTCGACGTCCTCACCCGTGCGCAACTCGCCGTCGAACCCGCCCACGGCCCGCAGCGCATCGACGCGGGCGAGCCACACCGCGCTCGGCACGTACGAGACCCGGGTGCGGGCCCGCACCGGGCCCGGCGCGCCGCCGAGGTCGAGCGGTGCCCGGGCCTGCTCGTACCAGGCGATCATCGTGGCGGCCGTGTTGGTCGCCGCGGATGACCGGCCGGCACCGCCTTCGCTGGCGACGCGCGGTGCGACGAGGGCCACCCGGTCGTCGACGAAGTGGGCCAGGAGCACGTCGAGCCAACGCCCGTCGTCGGGCAACCGCACGTCGGCGTCGACGAAGAGCACGAGCGGGGTGGTGACCAGTGCGAGACCATCGGTGCGGGCGGCGGCCGGACCACCGTTCGTCGGCCGCCGCACCACGTCGACGTGCGCACGGTCGCGGTCGTCGCGCCGGCGGACGTCGATGGCCGGTGTCGAGGCGTCGTCGACGACGACGATCCGCCCGACCATGCCGAGTCGGTCCACGAGACCGTCGACCGCGGTGGCGAGCGTGGGGATGACGGCGGTTATGTCGGGCGGCGTGAACGGGCCCGGCAGATCGGACGCAGGCGCGGGGTGGATCGCGCCGCCGTCGAGGAGGCGATCGACGAGCGAGCCGGCGGGAACCGAGTCGCCGGCGGCGAGACGGTCGACCAGCGCGGCGCCCGACGCCGTGAGTCGCAGCATCTTGAGCGGCGAACCGCCGACGAGGACGCGACCGTTCTCGATGCGGCGGACGCTGGCGTCGAGCGCGTAGGCACGCCTCGGCCCGCCCGCTCCCTGCGTCACCCGCTGCGCGGCCACGACTCGATGGCGGCGACGAGCTGGCCGACGAGGCCGTCGAGCAGCCCCTGTCCCTCCTCGGCCGACGCACCCGTCGGGTCACCGAGCACGCCGTTCGGGCTCACCGCCCGCACGCCGCCGCGCCCGAGGGGAACGAGGAGGTCGACGAGCGGCGTGGTGTTCCCGGGTGCGAGGCGGTCAGTGGCGACCAGGTGCGGCGCCAAGGCGAGCAGCACCGAGGTCTCGGTGCGCCCGGCGTGAGCGTCGCCGCCCGGCACTGATGCGTGCCAGACCAGGAGCCGGCGCCCGTCGTGGTTCGCGGTGCGCGCCGCTCGCTGGAGGGCCCGGGCGTTGCCGCCGTGGGCGTTGACGACCACGACTCCGGCGAAGTGGTCGGCCGATCGGACAAGCTCGGTGACCACGAGCTCGAGCGCGGTTTCGCCGACCGACAACGTGCCGGCGAACCCGTCGTGCTCACCGCTCGCGCCGATGCCGATGGCCGGCGCGACGACGGCGACCGGTCGACCCGAGCGCATGCCGAGCAGGGTCGCCGCCTCGGTCGCGACCGCCACGGCGATGCGCGTGTCGGTGTCGAGCGGCAGGTGCGGTCCGTGCTGCTCGCACGAGCCGGTGGGCACGAGCAGGAGTGGGCGATGGCTGGCGACATCGACCGTCGTGCACGCACCCAGCTCGTGCGCAGGCCCGGTCATCGCGCCGGCGACGCGATGGCCGGCAGGTCGTAGCCCCACGCCTGGAGCGCGGCGAGGATCCGGTCGGCCGCCGCGGCCGGTTCCAGCACCACCGGCGCGGCGCGGCCACCGGACGACGAGACTGGCCCGCTGCCGGTCCCGCCGAGCAGCTGGCGAACACGGTCGAGCGACTCGGCGCCGACCGGCGCACCCAGTACCCGCGATCGAGGACGCAGCGGCCGTCGCCGGACCTCCACGTCGTGGACCGCACCGACGGGCGCGGCGCGAACGTCGACGGGTTGATGCTCGGCGGCGAGCGCGTCGGCGAGGCTGGCTCGCCGTAGGCGGGCGGTGGTCCCCTCCACCGAGACGACCGCGGGCAACGTCGCCACCAATCGTTCGCGCCGCCCTCCGTCGAGCCGGCGGGCCGCGCTCAGCTCGCCGGAGCCGGCGAGCTCGACCTCGACGGCCCCGAGCACCGGCGCCGCGCCGAGGTGGTGGGCGAGCAGCGCCGGCACCGCACCCGAGCCTCCGACCGCCCCCTGGTCGCCGCACCACACCAGGTCGGCGCCGGCCAGGACGCCGGCCAGCCCCCGGGCGACGGCACTGGCATCGAGCCCGTCCTCGGGCCCCTCGACGCGCACGGCGTGACGCGCTCCGAGCGACAAGGCGGTGCGCAGGACCGCGTCGGCGCCTGCCGGTCCGACGGTCACGGCGACGAGCTCGCCGCCCCACGCGTCGAGCGCCCGCCGAGCCCACTCCAGCGCGGCGGCGTCGGCCAGCGTGAGCCCGCTGGTTCGGGCGTCGGTGCGCACCGCGCCCGTGAGCGGGTCGACCTCGGGGGCCTGGTCGACCCACTGGAGGCAGACGGCGATGCGGGTCACGATCGGCGGAACACGACGCCGTGCCCTCCCTCGGGGTAGCGCCACTGGATGGCCCCCTCGACGTTGCACACGAGGTAGCAGCTACCGCACTCGAAGCACTGCTCGTAGTTGAAGACGATGCCACCGTCGGCCGTCGGCACGAACAGGTTCGCCGGGCAGACAACGATGCAGCCGCGCGTCGAGCAATCGGCGCACTTGCGGCCGTCGACCACGATGTGGGCGTTCGGCGACACATCGAAGCGCACCGTGTCCATGCGGTCGGTGAAGCTCATCGTCGGCCAGTGACCGGTCCCGTCACCGGCTGGCTCGTTGCGCTGCGCGGTCATCAGCCGAAGCCCCGCATCGCCGTCCACCCGTCGCGGATCAGATCGCGCCAGTGGACGCCGGCCTTGCGCGCCTCCTGGCGGATCACCTTCTTGAGGGCCGGCTTTGGCGCCGGATCGGTCACCGTGAACACGCGCTCGACGATGCCGGCGACGAACCCGGGATAGTGCTGCTGCACGCGGTCGGAGAGCACGAGGTGGGGGATGTGACGCAGCTTG
>JAYUAM010000019.1:0-2710 GCA_043741295.1 Acidimicrobiia bacterium | reverse complement strand
GCACCTGACCGCGCTCGGGCCGGGTGTCGCCAGCCACGAGATCGAGCAGCGTCGTCTTGCCGGCCCCGTTCGGGCCGACGATCCCGAGCGCGGTTCCTCCGTCGACGTCGAACGAGAGATCGTCGAGCACGACAAGGGAACCGAAGCGCTTGGAAACGTTGCGCACCTGGAGCAGTGCGGCGGTCATGTCGCCGAGCTCAGGAGAGAAGCTTGAGCTTGCCGCCGGTCGGGATGTTCGGCGCCAGGCCGTTCTCGACGATGACGAGGTCGAACTTGCCGTTCGCCTGCTTCTGCCACTGACCGCCGACGAGCGAGGTCGGCGCGATGTTCTTCGGCACGCCACCCTTGCCGAACGTGACGTTGCCGACGATGGTGTCGAGGCTCGTCTTGCCGACCGCGGCGGCGACGGCCTTCTTGTCGGTCGAGCCGGCCCGGGCCAGCGAATCGAGCGTGACCTCGAAGAGGCTGTGCACGAACCCGACGAACTGCGTCCACTGCTTGCCGGTGGCCTTCGTGTACTCGTCGGCCAGGGCCTTGGACGTCGTGCCCGTGAGGGAGCTCTTGAACGGGTGGTTCGGGCTCCACCAGACCTCGGACGAGATGCCGTCGCCGATGTCGGCGAGCGCTTCGACGGCGGCCGGGAAGAGGACGGCCTTGGCGACGGTGACGAGCTTCGGGTTGAAGCCCTGCTGCTTTGCCTGCTTCCAGAACGTGGCGAAGTCGGGCGGGATCGGGATGCCGCAGAGCGTGTCGACTCCGGCCGACTTGAACTGTCCGACGATCGTGGTGAAGTCGTTCGTTCCGGTGTTGAACCGGCCCGGATCGGTGAGCTTCAAGCCGGCGCCGGTGACGCCGGCCGGGAACCCGGTCTTGGCATCGGCGAGCGCGAGACCATCGGGATCGTTCGGGCAGATGAGGCCGACGCCGGTGGAGCCGGCGGTCTTCCACATGCTGCCGAACACGCCGACGAGCTGATCGGCGCCCCAGAACCAGTGGTACGTCCAGTCGAAGCCCTTCGCCGGATCACCCTTGCGCCCGAAGAAGTAGGGCTGCCACGGGGCGAGGGTCGAGATGCACGGAATGCCGTTCGCCTCGCACTGGTCGGCGACCGGGTTGATCATCTCCGGCGTGGCGATGGCCATGATGAGGTCGACGCCGTCCTCGGTGATCAGCTTGCCGGCCTGCGCCGCCGCGGTGTCCGAGTTCGACTGCGTGTCGCGCTGGATGAGGTCGACGGCGTAGGACTTGCCGCCGATCATCACGCCGCCGGCCATCAACGTCTTCATCGCGCCGACGATGAAGTCGTTGGCCTCGCCGAAGCCGGCGAGCGGGCCGGACAGGGGTGCCGTGAAGCCGATCTTGAGCTTGCCGTCCTTCCCGCCGCCGCCGAACTTCATGGCGTTCGTACCTCCGGCTGCCGCGGTGGCACCGCCCGCCGCCGTCGTCACGGCCGACACACCGCCCGCGGTCGTCGTCGCCGCGGCGGCCGCGGTCGTGCTCGCCGACTTCGAACTGCTCCCGCATGCCGCCAGCGCGGCGGCCAGGCCACCGGCCCCGGCGAGACCGAGGAACCCCCGGCGCGACAGCTCCTCGAGTCGTTGACGATCGATGTTGCTTGTCATGGCTCCCCCTGAGCTCAGCGCACCCCCGGGCGCGCTGCGCTCCGTTGTAGCCGCCTCGGCCACTCGTGTCCAGGAATGTCGACAATGCACCCGAATAGCGAAGACCATCCGAGTGAGCGTTGCCGCCTCGCGAACAAGCCCACGGTCCGCCGACGATGCGGTTTATCGTCGGCGCCGGGGAAGCCCCAGGAGGCAGCGCGCGTGAGCGACGGAACAGCAACGACCGACGCAACGCCAGCCGACCACGCGTCGATCCCGACGCCAGCCGACGAGCCGTTCCGGTTCTACGACAACCGTGAGAAGTACCTCCTCTTCGTCACGACCACGAGCGAGAAGGCAGAGGTGGCCGCCCGCATCGGTCGCGAGCTGTCGTCGCTGGCGCCGAAGCCACCGGCGCTGCGCCTGTTCGACGCCGGCACCGGCAACGGAGAGGTGCTCAGCCAGGTGCTGCGTCAGATGCATCGCGAGTTCCCCACGATCCCGGTGCTCGCCGTCGGCAAGGAGATCAGCATGGAGGACATGCGCCTCACGCTCTCCCGGCTGCCGGACCGCCTGGCCGAACACCCGCAGACCGTGGTCGTGCTGACGAACATGTTCTACGCCGAGGCCCCCTGGCTGTACCCGAAGTCGACCGAGAACCAGGCCAACCTCCAGTGGTGGGACGTGCCCCTCGCCGGCGACTCGGCTCACGCCTTCTCCGAGCAGATCGGCAACCTCGACTCGATCCTCGCCGACGGTTGGCAAACGACATCGAGCCCGAAGACCGGCAACCCGATCTACGCCGCACCGTCCGTGCTCGTGCTCTACCGCGCCGACGAGAAGTTCGCCCTCGACGCGGTCATCCCGAAGCGCACCAACGCTTCGCAGCCGGCCGACTTCGACATCGTGCTCGCCGCCCAGCCCTACCGCAGCCGCACCTCGGCCGACATCAAGGTGCGCAGCGTGCTCGGGCCGCTCGCCCGGTCACTGGCGGTCGGCGGTCGGCTCGTCGTCGTGCAGTCGGCCGGTCACGACCCGGCGATGGAGATCGTGCGCCGCATCTGGCCGACGGAGGACCCGTTCGCCACACCGCGCAACCTGCTCCTGCA
>JAYUAM010000018.1:0-6406 GCA_043741295.1 Acidimicrobiia bacterium | reverse complement strand
CCACCGGCCTCGCCGTCACCGGCCTCGGCGGCGACGTCCTCTTCGTCGAAGCGTCGTCGTCTGACCGGGCCGAGAGCGACGGCGAACCGGGGCTCGTGCTCACCGGTCAGCTCGGCGACGTGATGAAGGAGTCGGCGCAGATCGCCCTCTCGCACGTGCGGGCGAACCGCGAGCGCTACGGCGTGACCGAAGCGGCGCTCGCCCGCCGGTTCCACGTCCACGTGCCCGCCGGCGCGGTGCCGAAGGACGGGCCGTCGGCCGGCGTCACGATGACGACCGCGTTGGTGAGCCTGCTCACGGGCCGCCAGGTGCGGCCGGAGGTCGGCATGACCGGTGAGGTCACGTTGCAGGGACGGGTTCTGCCGATCGGCGGGGTGAAGCAGAAGGTGCTCGCCGCTCACCGCGCCGGCCTCACCGAAGTGGTGCTGCCCCGCCGCAACGAGGCCGACCTCGACGACGTGCCCGCCCACGTGCGCGAGGCGATGACGTTCCACCTCGCATCGACGCTCGACGAGGTCCTCGCCGCTGCGCTGGCACCGGCCGACGTAGATGCCACCGCGCTCGCGACCGCGGCCTGATCCCCGAGCGGTGGTACGCCGGCTGACGAGCTTCGTCAGCCGGCGTACGATCGCGCGATGACCACGACGTCGCACGACTCCCATCTCTCCCAGGTCTGGTTCGCGGTGACCGACCTCCAGGTCGTCTCGGGCAGGGGCTCGTGGGTCACCACGGTCGACGGCACCGAGTACCTCGACTTCGCTGCCGGCATCGCCGTGAACTCCACCGGCCACAGCCATCCGCACGTCGTGGCGGCGATCGCCAAGCAGGCCGAGCGGTTCATCCACGCGCAGGTGAACGTGTTCCACCACGACCTGCTCGAACCGCTCGCCGCCCGTCTCGCCGAGATCACGCCGGACGGCATCGAGAAGTTCTTCTTCGCCAACTCCGGCGCCGAGATCACCGAGGCGGCCATCAAGCTCGCCAAGCAGGCCACGCGCCGCCCGAACACCATCGTGTTCTCCGGCAGCTTCCACGGCCGCACGCATCTCGCCATGGCGATGACAACGTCGAAGACGGGCTACCGCGCCGGGCACAGCCCGTTGCCGTCCGGCATCTTCGTGGCGCCGTTCCCCGACCCGCTCGCCGCCGACCAGGAGGCCGAGATCGACCGTGCGCTCGCCGGCTTCGACCACCTGCTCAAGGCGATGACCGCGCCCGACGAGACCGCGGCGGTGATCATGGAGCCGACGCTCGGCGAGGGCGGCTACATCCCGGCGCCGCACCGGTTCATCACCGGCATCGTCGAGCGCTGCCGCACCCACGGCATCGTGTTCATCGCCGACGAGGTGCAGTCGGGCTTCCTGCGCACGGGGAAGATGTTCGGCGTCGATCACTACGACATCAAGCCGGACGTCATCTGCATGGCCAAGGGCATCGCCTCGGGCTTCCCGTTCTCGGCTCTCGGCACCACCGCCGAGCTCGACGCCAAGTGGACCAAGGGCAGCCACGGTGGCACCTACGGCGGCAACGCCATCGGGTGCGCGGCCGCCCTCGCCACCATCGAGGTGATGACCGCACCGGGCTTCGCCGACAACGTGGTCGCCCGCGGGGAGCAGCTGCGCGAGGGGCTGCGGGCGATGCAGCGTGACGACGCCGGCATCGTCGACGTGCGCGGTCAGGGTCTGATGAACGCCATCCAGTTCACCGATGCCGCTCGCGTAGCCGCGATCCAGAAGCAGTGCCTCGAAGAGAGCCGGGTCATCGTGATGAACGCCGGCACGTACGGCACCACGCTGCGGCTGATGCCCACGCTCGTCGTCACCGCCGACGAGGTGGAGACGGCGCTCGGTGCGATCGGCGCCGCGGTGAAGGCGACGGCGTAGCACCCGATGGCGCGGCGGCCCGATGCCGAGCGGCTCGCCGTGTGGCGGTCCTTCACCGAAGCACATGCGCGCGTCACGGCCAAGCTCGCCCGTGAGCTGGAGGACGAGACGGAACTGCCGCTGTCGTGGTACGAGGTGCTCGGGCAACTCGTCGACGCCGGAGGCCGTCTCCGCATGCAGGAGCTGGCGCAGCGCACAGTGATCAACAAGAGCAGCCTCACGCGTCTTGTCGACCGGTTGGAGGACGAGGGCTACGTCGAACGCGAGGCCTGCGCAGCCGACGGTCGGGGTCAGTTCGCCGTGCTCACCAAGGACGGCCGGGCGGCGTTCCGTGCCGCGCAGCCCGCGCATCTGCACGGTGTGCAACGCGAGTTCGCGCAGCACCTCACCGACACCGATGTGGCCGCGTTGCAGCGCGTGCTCGCCAAGCTGAACGGCGACCGCCAACCGGCCTGACTGCGCTCGAGAGACGGCGTGCCGGCCCGCGGCGTCGCGTCAGGGCAGGTCGATCTCGACGCGTCGCGCCTGCTGCAGGTCAGCGTTCGGTTCGGCGCCCTTGGCCCGGATCTCGAACGTGGCGTTCGCACCATTCGCCTTCAGCGCGTCGGCGACGGCGTTGGCCCGGCGGTCGGAGAGCTCCACGTTCGTCTCGGTCCTGCCCCGCGTGTCGGCCACGCCGGTGAGCACGACGGTCGTCCCCTTCTTCACGAGCGCCGCGGCCTGACGGATGGCGTCGGCGGCGTCGGGCCGGATGGCGGCCGAGTCGGTGTCGAAGAACACGACGAAGTCGGGTGCAGGGGCGGCGGCCTCGGCCGGTCCGAGGATCGCCGAGAGGTCGACGTCGCCGGGTGTCAACACGCGGTCGATCACGTGGGCATAGCCGTTGTTCGCCGGCACGTCGGTGTACACGACCGTGGCGCCGTCGGCCGTGACCTTGCCCTTCGCCCGGCCGATCTCCAACGTGTCGCCTTCCACGGTCTTGGTGCGCCCGAGCGGGAGGTCGGTCGCTTTCGTCGCCCCCGGCACGACGTGATAGGTGAGGAGCTTGTTGAGGGCGGCCTTGTCGGCCTTCAGCTGGTCGAGGGCCCCGTCCGGCAGCTTCGAGAAGGCGGTGTCGGTCGGGGCGAAGAGCGAGAACGGTCCGGGTCCGCTGAGCACGTCGGTGAGGCCGGCGGTCTTCACCAGATCGGTGAGGACGGTGAAGTTGCCGGTGTCGGTGAGCACCTGGACGAGATCCTTGGCGGTGGCGTCGCCGGGTCCGAGGCGAAGGCTCGGCGGCAGGAGCACGCGGTCGATGACGTGCAGGACGCCGTTGGTGGCGGGGACGTCGGCCTGGGTGACGCGCCCGTCGTTGATCGACGGCCCGCCACCGGCCTGCCCGACGGTCAGGCTCTCGCCCTCGACCGTGGCCAGCTTGCCCGGCTTCAGGTCCGCAGCGGCGCGCCGTCCGTCCACCAGGTGGTAGCGCAGCACCTTCTTCAGGAGCTCGGGGTCGGCCTGGATGGCGGCGAAGGTGGCGGGGTCGAGTTGGCCGAACGCGGTATCGCTCGGTGCGAAGACCGTGAACGGGCCGGCAGCGGTGAGCGTGCTCGTGAGCTGCGCCGACCCGAGCGCGCTGAGGAAGGCCGTGAGTCCGCCGGTGTCGGTCGCCGTGCCGAGGAGATCCTTGGAACCGGCCGGAGCGGAGGGCGCCGGAGCGGTGGTGACGGCGGGTGGCTCGGTCGACGTGGCGACGGTCGTCGCGACGGTCGTCGGGGCGGCGGCGGCGGTGGGCGCGGGCGTGGTCGGCGCCGAGGTGTCGATCGACGACGCGGCCGTCGGTGTCGAGGCCGACACCGCACCGTTGTCGTCGCCACCGGTGGTGATCACGAGACCGAGCACGGCAACGGCTGCGGCCGCCGGGAGGAGCCACCACCAGCCGGCGCCACCACGGCGAGGGCGGCTCGGCGGCGGTGCCACCGTGGAGCCGGCGGCACCGGCACCCATCGACCCGGCGGCCAACCCGACCGCCGATGCGCTCGGCGCGCCGCCGGCGGCGTCGGTCGCCCGTCGACCGCGGCCGAGCGTGAACGGGTCGGACGGGTCGTAACCGAACCGGGGTGCCTCGTACCCGAGCGCGGCGGCCGTCGTGACGTGCCCGACCCGATCGACCACGGGACCGAGCGTGGTGCGCAGCCAGACGAGGTCGCCGCGGTCGACGCGGCCGGGAACTTCCGCCCAGGTCGAGGTGCCGAGCACGTCGCGCAGCGCGTTGAGCCGGCCGGCGTGGAACAGCCGCCGGATGCCGGGGCGGTCGCCGGCGGTGAGCAGCGCGGCGAGATCATCGGCCGGGGGGACCGCGGCGGGATCGCCGGCCGTCGGACCGGTAGCCGTCGGGCCGGAGGACCCGGCGGTTGGTTCGCCGGACCGGGCCGACGGTTCGGGGACCGCGTCGGCGGCGTCGCTTCCGACCTCGCCGGACGCCGCGGGATCGTTCACCGACGGTGGGATGCTGCTCATGGCGGCGAGCATACGACCAGCTCCAGCGGCTCGGCCGCCGCTCGGCCCGGCCCCCGACCCGGACCCGGCGTCCCCGGAGCTGGACACGGCCGGTGGTGGAGCGAGAGACTTGACCGGCCGGTCAAGACATCGGTGCCGTCCGTGCGCCGTCGGCCCGGCCGTCCGTTCCTACGTGGAGGTTTCCCGTGACCACTGCCGTCATCGTCGACGCGATCCGTACCCCGCTCGGCAAGCGCAACGGGCGCCTGAAGGACTGGCACCCGGTGGACCTCGCCGCCGAGACGCTGCGCGCCGTCGTCGACCGCGCGGGCATCGACCCGGCGATCATCGACGACGTCGTGATGGGTTGCGTGATGCAGGTGGGCGAGCAGAGCGTGAACATCGCCCGCAACGCCGTGCTCGCCGCCGGCTTCCCCGAGAGCGTGCCGGCCACGACCGTCGACCGCCAGTGCGGTTCGTCGCAGCAGGCCGCCCATTTCGCCGCGCAGGGCGTCATCGCCGGTGCCTACGACGTCGTGATCGCCGCCGGTGTCGAACTGATGACCCGGGTGCCGATGGGCTCGTCGATCGCCGACGGCAAGTACGGCTTCCCGTTCGGGCCGAAGGTGGGCGCCCGCTACGAGAGCGTCGGCGGGCTCGTGCCGCAGGGCATCTCGGCCGAGATGATCGCCGAGAAGTGGGGCCTGACGCGTGACGACCTCGACCGGTTCGGACTGCGCTCGCAGGAGTACGCGGCGCGGGCGACGGCCGAGGGCCGCTTCCAGGCCGAGATCCTCCCGGTGCTCGATGCCGAAGGAAAGCTCATGACCACCGACGAGGGCCTGCGCGAGACCACGCTCGAGAAGCTCGCCAGCCTGAAGCCGTCGTTCCTCGAGGCCGACAAGGGTGGCAAGGTCACCGCCGCCAACAGCTCGCAGATCACCGACGGTTCCGCGGCGATCCTGATCATGAGCGAGGAGAAGGCCAATGCCCTGGGCCTCAAGCCGCGTGCCCGGTTCGTGAACTTCGCCCTCGCGGCCGACGACCCGCGCTTCATGCTCACCGCCCCGATTCCGGCGACGCACAAGCTGCTGGAGCGGGCCGGGCTGACGATCGATGACATCGATCTCGTCGAGATCAACGAGGCCTTCGCCTCGGTCGTGCTGGCGTGGGAGAAGGAGCTCCACCCCGACATGAGCAAGGTGAACGTGAACGGAGGGGCGATCGCCATCGGCCATCCGCTCGGCGCGTCGGGCGCCCGCCTGATGACGACGCTGCTCAACGAACTCGAGCGCACGGGTGGCCGGTACGGCCTGCAGACGATGTGCGAGGGTGGGGGCATGGCCAACGCCACCCTCATCGAGCGCCTCGGCTGACGGAGTCCGCCGCGCATGGCCTTCACCGTCTTCAAGGTCGTGATCGCCGCCCTGGTGGCGCGCTACATCATCAAGTTCGGTGTCGCCATGCTGCGCAGCATGGGCCAGCCGGTGGCCGAGCCGCCGCCGCCCGGCGAGATGCGCAAGGTCAACCTGCGCTACCGGTGCAGCGTGTGCGGCGTCGAACTGAAGATGACGCGGGCGAACGACGAGCTGCCGTCGGCCCCGCGTCACTGCCTGGAGGACATGGACCTCCTGGCGCCCGTCGAATGACGGCCCGGACTCGCCGGGTTGCCTGGGGACAGCCCGGCCGATGTTATCCCCAGCTGTGGATAACCCTGTTCACAATGACAGGTTAGTAACTTCTAGACCGGCTTAGCGGAGCCGTGACTGTGGATAGCAATCCGAGGACGCCGAGTGACGAAACCCCGATCGGACGGCCGCTGCGGCCAAGACCGTCTTAACTCGGTCCACCGCTGCCGCCGTTCCGCTTAGCGGTACTGGGTCGCCGTGATGATCCCGCCGAGAATCCCCAGCAGTCCGATGAGCAGCCACCAGTTGTTCGTGCCGGCGCCCGGCAGGAGCACACCGAGGTAGTTGAGGATGATCACGAGCATCCCGAGGCCGAGCAGCGCGAACATCAGGATGGGCACCCACCGGGGGCTCTCC
>JAYUAM010000017.1:0-6407 GCA_043741295.1 Acidimicrobiia bacterium | reverse complement strand
CGTAGGTCCAGGAGGCGACCGCGCCCTGCGCGATGAGGTGGATCGTCCGGAACGTGAGCAGGCGGAACGCCTCGAAGAACCCGCCGATGCGTGCTGCGCAGTCGGCGTTGGTCAGCGCCGCGACCTTCCCGCCGGCGTCGTGCCGGTACATCGGGTCGGCGAGCAGCTCGGGGATCAGGCTCAGGTCGCGAGCCTCGTACAGCTCGTGCTCGTACCTGTCGAGCACCGCTCTCGTTGCCGCGGTGGTCGGTTCGTCGGCAGTCACGGTCATGGCGGGTGAGCCTACCGACGGACGACCGCGCTGTCCGCGGCGTCGGCTCCGTCTGCCAGCATGGAGTCCCGATGTCGATCATCGATCTGACCTCCCGGCGCCGGCGCCGCGCCGCGCCGGTCGCCGAACTGGCCGACGGGTCGTTGGTCGCGATGATGGCCAGCGGGTCAGCCGACGCCGTCACCGAGCTGTCGGCCCGCTATCGGGGGCGCGTCGAGCACCTCGGCGTGCAGCTGCTCGGTGACCGTGGGCTCGCCGAGGAGATGACCCAGGAGACGTTCACCCGCCTGTGGCGTCGGGCCAACGCGTACGACCCGGAGCGGGGAAGCGTGCCGTCGTTCGTCTTCACGATCGCCCGACGCGTGGCGGTCGACATCTGGCGGCGACCGTCGTCGCGTCGCGTCGATGACCCCGTCGTCGCCCGCCCACCGCCACGTCCGACCGACGAGATCTCGCAACTCGTCATCGGTCTCGCCGTCAAGCAGGCCCTGACGACCTTGTCGATCGCCCACCGTCAGATCATCGAGCTCGGCTACTTCCGACAGCTCAGTCAACGCGAGATCGCCGAGCGCCTCGGCCTGCCCCTCGGCACGGTGAAGACCCGCACCTACCACGCGTTGCGGGCGCTGAAGGCGGCCCTCGCCGATCTCGATCCGGCACACACACCCATAGGCTGGCCGTGACGATGGACGCCCGCTCCGATACCACCAACGTCCCCGACGCCGAGGGGCCGGTGCCCCATCGCGACCTCGGTGGCTTCATCCTCGGCAACCTCACCGCCGACGAGGACGCGCAGTTCCGGGCCGACCTCGCCGGCAACTCCGGCCTGCGGCGGGAGGTGGACGAGCTCGCCGACCTGCCGCGCCTGCTCGGGCTCGCCGCGCTCGTCGACGATGCGGACGATGTCGCGCTCCCGCCGCGGGCCGCACGGTCGATGACCACGTTGCCACCACCGTCGTCGCCTCAGCCGATCGTGGCGCGCGCCCACCGGCCGGCCCGTCGGCTGGCGCAAGGACTCGCCGCTGCTGCCGTCGTCGCGGTTCTCGTCGGCGGCGCGACGTTGCTGCTCGCTACCCGGAACGTCCCGGCGCGTCCCGATCGGCAGGTGGCCCTCGCGGTGCCGGGCGGTGCGGCGACTGCCGGCGACGCCCGCGGCACGGTGGCGCTGTATCGCGAGACGGCCGGAGTCGGCGTGCGCCTGACGATGACGGGCCTCGAACCGAACGAAGCCGGCAGTCGCTACGAATGTTGGTGGGTCGGACGCAACGGCAAGGTGTCGGCGGGCAGCTTCCGCGTCGGCCCCGACGGCGTCGTCGATGTCCGCCTGAACGTCGCCGGCTCGCTGGACGGACCCGTGCGGATCAACGTCAACAAGGTGACCGCTACGAGCGAGACGACCGTGCTCACCGCCGATGTGGCCTGACGCGGGCGTCGCCAACCCGGGAGCCGGCGCCGCCGAAGGGCCGATCCCGCGATCGATCACGCGTCGTGAAAGACCGATCGCGCGGCTGCCCGGTCAGCGCGCACGGGAGGTGTCGGGCCGTACTGCCGGGCACGGTCGGCGTCGGTAGCATCGAGGCGATGACCGCTCCGCCGTCCCGGGTGCACCTTCGCCGTGCGACGCTCGGCGACGAGGCGCGTCAGCGGGTGTTGCGGCGCGCGCTCGAGCTCGCCGACTCGGCCGAGACTGTCGCCAGCGACGACGAGGCGGCCCTCACGGCGGCGGCGACCGAGCTCGGCATCGCCCCGTCCTTCGTGACCCAGGCGATCGCCGAGGAACGCGCCGGGCTGCTGGCGCCCTCGGCGCTGTCGTTCCTCGACCGCCTCGCCGGGCCGGCCGCCGCAGTGGCCACGATGCGCGTCGAGCGGGCCGAGCCGCTCGCCGCCGTCGGGTTCTGGCTCGAGCGGGCCCACAGCCTTCGCCGCGTGCAGGCCGACACCACGCAGGGGGTCTGGGTCCGCCGTTCCGATCTCGTCGCCGCCGCCCGGCGCACGATGGCCGGCGTGACCGGCTCTGGCGCGCTCGGTGACCGCCGCGAGGTGCGCGTCACCGCCACCCCGGCCGGCGACGACGCCTGGCTCGTGCGGCTCGAAGCCGATGTGCACCGCCAGCGCGTGGTCCACATCAGCGCCGGCGCCACGATGTCGGGCACCGGGCTGTCGCTCGTCGCCCTCGGCGCGTCGGGCGCGCTGCTGGCACCGGCCGCGTTCGTCGGCGCCCCGGCCGCCGTCGGCGGGCTGCTGCTCGTGCGCAGCAACCGGAACAGGGTCCGCCGGGTGGAGCACGAGCTGCTGCGCGTGCTCGACGCCGTCGCCCGGGGCCAGGCGCCGCTCGGACCGCTCGACGCCGTGCAGTCGCTGCTCGGCCGTCACCGCTGACTGTCGCGCGTCAGTCAACGCGGACGCTCACGGCGCGACTAGCTAGACCGTCGTGGTCACCGTCGGTGCAGCGGTCGTCGTCGTCGTGCCGGCTGAGGCTTCGGCGGCCGCCCGCTCGGCGGCGATGCGATCTGCCTTGGCCTGGGCGGCCGCCTGCTCGGCGGCGAGCCGAGCGGCATCAGCGTCGGCAGCCGTCTGGGCGGCGGCGATCACCGCGGCGTCACGCTCGGCCGCCAGGCGGGCGGCCTCGGCGGCGACGGCCGCGGCATCGGCACCGCTCGGCGGATCGACGGTCGACCCACCGTCGGGCGGGGCGGGTGCCGGTTCCGGTGACGCCGACGACGGATCCGGGTGCTGCTCGGCCGTAGGCAGCCCGGTGGTCGGCCCGACCGTCGAGCGCCGCCCGCCCGCCGAAGCGCCGCCAGCAGCGGTCGGGACGGGTGCGCCTGTCGCCGATACCTCCGTGCCGCCGGCCGACTCGATCGCGCTCGCCGCAGCATCGTTGTTCGTCGGATCGGGGGCCGGGGCATCGGAGAGCGCGGAGTCGGAGGCCTGGGTGTCGACCACGGTCACTCGCCCGGTGGCCACGTCGAAGACCGCCCGGGCGCTCGACGGCACGGTCGGCAGCACACTCGCCGCGGCGTCGGCGACGGTCACCCGCGGGGTCGACGGATCGGGCGCGGACGACGAACGCACCGGCTCGCGGATTGCGGCGGCCGCCGTGCCGACGAGCCCGATGACGACGGCCCCGGCCACGAACATGGCGACCATCGCCCGACGCTGGACCCTGGTCGCGCCCATCAGCCCGGCGAGCCGCTCGATGACCCGCTCACCGGGCAGGTCGAGGTACGCGGCCAGGCTCTCCACATCGTCGCGCCGCAACGTGATCGACGGGACCTCTTCGGCGTTGCGCAGCCGTCGCACCAGACGGAGATAGCTGACGAGCAGTGACGTGGGGTCATGCGGCGTGAACGACGCCGACACCCCACCGGTCGACACCACGCCGTGTGGGCGAATGACGAGCGGTAGCCGCTCCTGCACGATCTCGCCGAGATCGACGCCGTACAACGCGCTGAGATCAACCGCGAGCGGTTCGGACAGCGGGGACTCGCCCGCCTCGATCGCCCGTAGCTCCTTCGCCGTGAATCGGCCGCCGCTGGACCGCGCCAACGCGCGCACGCTGCGCCCCGAGAGGTCGCGTTGGTCGCTGAGCAGATTGGCCAGCCGCTTGGCGAAAGCTTCGCTGGCGAAGGCGATAGTTGTGGTCGCAGTCATCGGTCACCTCGTCCCTGCTCGAAGGATCGGAACATCGGCGAGCGACCTTGAGCAAGCTCAACAACATGTCTGGATCGCGCCGGCGGCGACCGACGCGGCGAGCGACGGGTGCAGCGGGAGCCGGGGCAGCAGCGTCGCCTGGAACGCGTGGTACGTGTCCGGCTTGCCCGACCACACCGTCGCCGCCGGACGGTTGCGGCCATCGAGCTGGGCGCGCCAGGACCCGCGGCGACGGTCGACGAAGAAGCGCTCGGCGACGTCCCACCACTGGCGATAGCGCGCCTCGTACAGCGGCTCACCGGTGACCCGGGCGAGTGCCGCGGCAGCGGCGACCGCCTCGCACACGACCCAGTGCAAGCGGTCCTCGACGACGGGATGGCCTGACCAGTCGGTCGTGTAGACGAATCCGTCGTCCCGCCAGCCGTCGGCGACGGCCCGGTCGAACAGGTCACGGGCCGCCTCCACCAACCAGGCGGGCGCGGCGTCGGCGAGCGAGGCATGGAGATGGAGGCAGAGCCTGGCCCATTCGAACCCGTGCCCGATCGTGGCGCCGTATGGGCGGAACGGGTGGGCCGGCTGCTCAAGGTTGAAGTCGGGCAGCTCGTTCCACGCTGCGTTGAAGTGCTCGGGGATGCGCCAGTCGTGCGCCCGCGCGTGACGGTCGACGAAGAAGCCGGCGATGCGCAGTGCCCGCTCGCGCCACGTTGCATCGCCTGTGGAATCAGCGGCGGCGAGAAACGCCTCCACCGCATGCATGTTGGCGTTCGCCCCGCCGTAGGGCTCCCGCGCCGTCCACGACCGGTCCCACACGTCGACCAGCACGCCGCGCGGCTCGTCCCAGAAATGATCGAGGATCACGGCGCCGGCATCGGCGAGCAGTTCCCGGGCGCCGGGGCGACCGGCGATGGTCGCCGAGGACGCGGCAAGGAGCACGAAGGCGTGCTCGTATGCCCGCTTCTCGCCATCGTTGCGTTGGTCAGCGGCCGCGTACCAGCCGCCGTTGACGTCGTCGGCGAGCACCGTCCGCAATGCGGTGACGCCGTGGTCGACGAGCAGTGCGCAACCCGGGATGCCGAGCAGGTGACCGACGGCGAACACGTGGGTCATGCGCGTGGAGATCCACGTCTCGACCGCTCGCCCGGCGGTCAGCCGGCCGTCGTCGTCGAGCCATCCGAAGCCGCCGTCGGGATCGACCGAGCCGACACTGAACGCCAGGAGCCGATCCGTTTCGCTCGCCAGCCAACGCCGGTGGCCCGGCTGGTCGACCCAGGCTGCTCCGCCGGTCGCGCTGGCTCCGCCGACCGCACCCTGGCCGTCCTCACGGTCCTCGTCGGCACGGTCGCCATCGCCGGCGCCGGCGCCGGGCGGTCGATGTTGATCGGGGGCCGAGGGCGACGTCATGCTCGCGGACCTTACGGGTCCGGCGCCCGGCGGGCCCGCAGTAGCGTCGGTAGCGATGGACACCAGCGCGCTCGACAGGACGAAGTACGTACGGTTCACCACCTATCGGCGCAACGGCACGCCGGTGCACACCGCCGTATGGATCGTGCCATTCGAAGGCGGTTATGCCTTCACCACCGAAGCCACAAGCGGGAAGGTGAGGCGGCTCGCCAACGACGCGACGGTGGAGGTGGCGGTGTCCGACCTGCGCGGCCGCGTCGCCGACGATGCAACCACGTTCACCGGCAAGGCCCACCTGCTGCGCGGACCCGACGCCGAACGCGTGCACCAGGCTGTCGTCCGTAAGTACTGGGCGATCGGTCGGCTGCTCGATGTCGGCGACGTCCTACGCTACCGCGTGCTCCGCCGCCCGAAACCCGAACCGGCGGCGGTGTCGTTCACGATCGACACGTGAGCCGGCCGCTCGGCCGAGGGCGCGGTGCGAGCGGCGAACCCGCCAACGCGCCGAACTCGACGTGGTCGCTAGAGGCTGCGGGCCGTGGGCGACAACGGCACCTCGGTGGATGAGGCGGGCAGCGTCCCGAGCAAGCGGTCGCCGAGGTTCGAGGTGATGCCGAACCACTGGCGCTCGTTGCGGTAGTGGTGCAGGCGGTGGTTCGTCCGCAGCCCTCGAAACCACCGCGAACGCGGGCGGTACGCGGTGTGCATCAGCAGGTGCGTCCACTCGTAGGTCATCAGCGCGCCGTAGCCGGCGACGAGCGCCGAGCGGGTGACCGCCCGCCGATTCCCGCCGAGCACTGCCGTCGCCAACGCGCCGAGCGCGTGAATGCCGACGGCGATGGCGGCGCTGTCGGCGACGGCGTAACGACCACCGACCAGCACCTGCTCCACGCGGTCGGGTTCGCGGTGGTGGGCGCGGTGACCGGCCCCCAGATCGATCACCTGCCCGGCCACCGTGACCGGTCGGGCGTGCAGCACGCGCGTGTGCAGGAGCCACTCGACGAACGGCTCGGCGACGACCACCGCCGCGACCGCAGCGCCGTCCCCGCGGCCGACGCGCCCGGCCTGCCGTCGGGCTCCG
>JAYUAM010000016.1:0-6415 GCA_043741295.1 Acidimicrobiia bacterium | reverse complement strand
GGCCGGCGAGGACCCGTTGCAGGGCGAACTGCGCGGGCAGCTGATCCGGGCCATGGCGGTGCTCGGCGCCGATCCCGCGTCGGCCGCCCAGGCGCGCTCGCTCTACGCCGCCTCGGCCGGCGACTCGACGGCCGTATCGCCACCGGTGGCCGCGGCGTGCGCCGCTGTGGTCGCCGCCACCGGGTCGGCCGCCGAGTACGACGAGTTCGTCGAACGCTTCCGTCGTGCGGGCACCCCGCAGGAACGTCAGCGCTTCCTGCACCTGCTCGCCGAATTCCCGACTGCAGAGCTGATGGACCGCACGATCGCCTTCTCGTTCTCGAAGGAGGTGCGCACGCAGGACGCGCCGTTCCTCATCGCGTTCTCGATCGCCAACCGAGACCAGGGTTGGCGGGCCTGGACAGAACTACGCAAACGGTGGGACTCGGCGAACACGGCGTTCCCGAGCAACACGATCCGCTCGATGGTGTCGTCCGTGCGCCTCCTGATGCACCCCGAGCAACAGGCCGACGTCGCTGGCTTCTTCGCCGAGCACCCGATCCCCCAGGCCACCAAGTCGCTCGCCCAGGTCCTGGAGCGCCAGCGCGTGAACGTCGCCGTGCGCGAACGCGAACACGAACGCTTCGGCGCCTCCCTCGCCTGAGCTCTCTTTCGGCGCTCCAGCCCTCGCCGACTCGGCCGCACTGCCGAAGTCGCCCAACGCAAGAGGCCCTCTCCGAACGAGCGGAAAGGGCCTCTGGGCAGACTACGGGTGGAGGTGCGGGGAATCGAACCCCGGGCCTCGACAGTGCGATTGTCGCGCTCTACCAACTGAGCTACACCCCCGTAGGGCGGGCGAGAGCCTAGCGGCCGCGCACGACCGGGACCACCCGAAAACGCCGGGGCGCTCGACGGCCGCCGGCCTACCGCGTGAACAGCAGCGTCAGGCGGCGTCGGCCCACATGCGCTTCATGGCCCGGTCTTCCTCGGCGTGGCGGATCTGCACGAGGAGGTAGACGTAGCCACCGAAGACGACATCGGCGAGCACGTTGGCGTACATCATCGTGCGGGCCGCCATGCCCCAGCCGATCACACCGGTGACGAGCACGACACCGGCCATGGCGACGAGCACGTTCTGGCGGCGACGGCGCTGAACGCCCCGCTGCATGGCACGGCGGTCGTACGACGGGCGGGTCCGCAGCGCCGTGGCAGTCGGGGCGTAGCCGGAGCTGATGCGGTAGGTGCCGGGCGCCGCTGGGCGCACCGACGGACGACCGCTCGGCAGCCGGGTAGGCGCCGCCGGCATCCGCTGCAGCGTGGACAGCTGCCGCCGGAAGCTGGAAACCGAGGACGATGGACGCCCGTCGGCCCGCGACCGTAGCAATGGCGGTGCGAGGACCGCGATCCACATCACTGCGAGAATGAGTACGACCATCAACGAGGTCACGCTCCGTGCCTGCCTTCACTGTGCGTCTCGACGGTACCGCTCGTCGGGAGAGAAATGGTGGATGCTCGACACCGCCGGCCGGCGCCATTGCCGGCGACATCGCCCGCCGCGGTGGGCCGCGCGTGGCTGATGCTGAAAGGTACGCCGGCACCTGAGCTTCCAGGGGCCGGCCGGTGTGTCGCGATCATGTGCTCGTTACTTTACATTTCTACAACGGCAAGGGTCAGCAGGGCAACAATCCCGGGCTCAAACCTGAGATAAACCCCCGTGACCGTGGTCACGACAACGGCTGGTCCCGGACTCACCACCTAGGGCGAGACACCAGCTGCGAGCACCTCGGCGACCGAGCACGACCCGACGCTGGGCCGCTCAGACCTCACGACGATACACGCCCGAGCGACCACCGGTCTTCTCCCACAGCGCCAGCTCACCGATGACCATCGAGCGGTCGGCCGACTTGCACATGTCGTAGATCGTCAACGCCGCGACGGAGCAGGCGTGCAGCGCCTCCATCTCGACCCCGGTGCGGTCGACCGTATCGACCGAGACCTCGATGTCGATCGAGTCGTCGCCGATCTCGAAGTTCACGTACACCGAGCCGACGAGCAGCGGGTGGCACAGCGGGATGACGTCGGACGTGCGCTTCGCCGCCTGGATGCCCGCCACGCGGGCGACGGCCAGGACGTCGCCCTTGTTCACCTCTCGGTTGGCGATCGCCACCGTCGTCTCGGGCCGCATGAGCACGCGACAGCGGGCGACAGCGCGCCGGTGCGTCGGTTCCTTCGGCGTGACATCCACCATTCGTGCTCGGCCAAGTGGATCGAGGTGGCTGAAAGTCATGTCCGACACGTGCCCGAGTCTACGACCCTGCGCGACCGGACCCCGATGCGAGCGACCGCCGGCAGCCGCGCTCCGGGCGCGCCTCCGGCCGCGCAAAGAACGCGTGAGGCCCGCCCCGTAGACCGTCAACCGGTCACATACTGCGGCGACCAACCCCTTTCAGGAGACTCGTCGTGGGCAACATCCCCGTTCGCTGGTGGTTCGCCGCCATACTTCTCGTCGTCGCCGTCGCGGCCTTCAGCTACCGCCGCTACCTACGACGCGCCGAAGCCGCCCGCCAACAGGCCGTGTCGTCGGGCCACGCCCACGCCACGTCGCCGGCTCGCCTGTCGCCCGGGCTGGTCGCCTTTGGCGCCGTCGTCGCCTCCACCGTGGCCACCGTGCTGTTCGTCAGCGCCTTCCTCAAAGTGGTGCCGGCGAACAACGTGGCAATCCCCACCACCTTCGGTCAGATCGGTTCACCGCTGCAGTCGGGCATCCACCTCGTCAACCCGTTCACGCAGCTGCACGAGTGGACACTGCGCCTGCAGGAGTCCTCGATGCTCCAGGACCCGACCGAAGGCGACAAGGCGAAGGACGACTCCACCGACGTGCGCGCCAGCGACAACGGCGTGCTGTACGTCGACTCGACCATCGTCTACAAGGTCGACCCGCAGGCCGCCGATCGGCTCTACCGCGACTTCCAGGAGCTCGGAACCGTGCGCGACCGCATCGTGCGCCCCACCGCCCGGTCGGTGATCCGCGATGTGTTCGTGACCCACACCGCGCAGCAGGGCCTGGCCGAAGACCGGCTCGCCATCGAGGACAAGATCACCGCAGCGATGAAGGAGGCGATGACGCCGTACGGCGTGACGATCAACGCCGTGAAGATCCGCGCCGTGCGCCCGAGCCAACCGGTGGCCGGCGCGATCGACGCCAAGATCAAGGCGAAGCAAGAGGCCGAGCAGGCGCTCATCGTCCAGGGCCAGAAGGTGACCGAGGCCGAGACGGCGCGGCAGGTGGCGGAGAAGACGGCAGAGGCGAACCGCATCTCCGCCCAGGGCGACGCCGACGCCACGCGGACGCGCGCCCAGGCCGAGGCCGACGCCAACTCGAAGGTCGCCCAGTCGGTGACGCCCGAGCTGATCGACTACGTGCGGGCCCAGGCACTGAAGGACGCCAACACGATCTACGTCCCGTCGAACGGCACGGTGGTCATCGCTCCCCAAGGCACGTCCGCGGCTGCCACGGCGGGCGCCGGCGCAGCGGACGCGGCCGGCAAGTAGGAACGAGCCTCCCGTCGTCACCGGTGCTCGGGCGCCGGCGACGACGGCTCGCACCGCCTGAGCGCTCAGGCGCCGGTGCTCACCACCTCGAACGCGGTGCCGGGCACGCCCTTCAGCTGGTTGAGATCGCCGTCGTCCCACCGCGTGTCGGTGCTGCCTGAGATGTACCAGTTCGAGCCGTTGTCGGCCACGATCATCCCGTAGGTGGCGAGGGCGTCGAGCACGGTGCGCGACAGGCCGGTGAACGATGCGCGGTCGAAGTCGGCCCGCAGGCGCAGGCGCAGTCCCATGGGCGGCGCGTTCGGGTCGGTGCTCGTCGCGGCATCGTGCGTCGCCGGGTGCACCCGTCCGATGCGGGTTCGCGCGACGGTGAAGCGGAGGGCGTGGCCGATGTGGCCGGAGACGGCCTCGTCGTAGCGCACGAGACCGGGCAGGATCGGCAGGCCGGCGGCATCGGCCGACGTCCAGCCCTCGGTACGCAGGGCGTTCGAGGACAGGTTCCATCGGGCGCCGGAATCAGCCACCCAGCCGCCACCGGCGACGCGCGCCGCGAACAGTTCGAACAGCTGGCACGAGCCCTGCTGGACGACGACGACATGGGCATCGCTACCGCTCTCCACGGGCGTGTTCAACGGGATCGGGAACGGGCCGGGGTCGCTCTCGCTGCCGTACGCCGCGTAGGTGATCGGAATCGCCGCCTGGCTCGCCGGCACGACCACGTAGGGGATGCCGTACGTGGGGTCGGACCCAAAGTCGGGATGGACGAACTTGCCGCCCGTCGCTTGGATCTCGGCGATGACCGCCGCCGAGCGCGGGTCGGTCGGCAGGCCCGACACGTCGGTGTTCCACGCGTTGTCGGCCGGGAACACCGCGCACCCGCCGACGGACGAGCCACCGCCCGGGCAACCCGAGTCGGGCACCACGCCGACCGACGCGCTGCACGGTCCGTGCCGCTCCGCGCCGGCGGACGCGGCGAGGGCCGATAGCGGCCGGGCGCCGGTGCCCGACTCGACCGGCTGCCCGCAGGCGGCAACGAGCGCAACGAGCGCAACGACGGCTACGAGACCGCCGAGCACGAAGGGGACCGATCGGGCGCGCACGGGTCGAACGCCTAGTGCAGCACGGGGCCGGTGTCGACAGCCTCGAACGCGGTGCCAGGCACCTGCCACAGCTGCGAGAGGTTGTCGGTGTCCCAGCCGGGATTCGGTGCGCCGAAGAAGATCCAGTTGAACCCGTTGTCGGCGACGATGGCGCCGTACTTGGCGAGCGCGTCCGCCACGATGCGGGCCTGGCCGGTGAAGCGACTGCGATCGAAGTCGGCCCGCAGGCGCAGGCGCAGCCCCATCGGCGGCCGGTCGGCCCCGCTGCCCACCGGGGCGAAGTGACTGGCGGGCGGGATGAACCCGGCGTCGGTCTGGCGCACACTTACCCGGATAGCGTGGTTGATCGCCCCTGCGGCGACCTCCTCGTACTTCACGATGCCGGCGAAGATCGACATCCCGGCGGCGTCGGCCGACGTCACATGATCGGGGCGGCGCGCATTGGAGTTGAGGTCCCACACGGCGCCCGAGTCGGCGACCCATCCGTTGCCCGAGACGCGGGCGTTGTACAGCTCGAACACCTTGCACGTGCCCTGTTGCAGGGCGATGACGTGCTGATCGGACGGCTGCTCGATCGGCGCGTTCAGCGGGATCGGGAACGGACCGGGATCGCTCTCGCTGCCGAACGCGGCGTAGGTGATCGGCACGAGCGGCTGGTTCGCCGGCACCACGATGTAGGGCATGCCCTCGGACGACCCCGGCCCCGCGCTGAGAAAGATGTGACTCTCGCCGGGCGACGCCGCCGACGCCACGATCTTGGCGATGTAGCCGTCCGAGTTCGCGTTCTTCGGATAGTTCGAGACGTCGGTGTTCCACGCGTTGTCGCTCGGGAACACGTTGCAGCCGGCCACGTTCGGGCGCCCCCCGCCGGGACATCCGGTGTCGGGCACGACGCCGACGCCGGCCGAGCAGGGCCCGTGCCGGTTCGCGCCGGCCGCCGCCGTCAACGAAGTGAGTGGTCGGTTCGAGACCGCCAGAGCCGACGCCGTCAACCCCGCGCCCGCTACCGCCACGACCGCTAGTGCTCCCGCCAGTTTCCGTCGCATCTGCACCACGATATTACGAATGCGTGTCGGCGCGGGGTCGGGTTCCCGGCCGGATCCGAACCCGTCGACCCGGTTTCCCGGGCTGACCAGGACCGACGATGGCTTCCAGGACGGGTGGTCTAGCCGCCGATCTGGCTCATCGTCTTGTTCGGACGGCGGAAGCTGACCTGGCCGATCGAGTGGCCGGCCCACTTCGTGCCCACCGCCCGCTCGATCTCGGCGGCGAGATCGTCGTCGGTGGCGCCCGAGCGGAGCAGCGCCCGCAGGTCGAAGTCGCGCGTCTCGAACAGGCACGTGCGGAACCGCCCGTCGGCGGTGAGCCGCACGCGATCGCAGTCGCCACAGAACGGCTTGGTGACGGTGGGGATCACCCCGACCATGCCCTTTCCGTCGCGATAACGCCAACGATCGGCGGGTGCGGCGCCGCGCGCGGGCACGAGATCGAGCGGCCAGATTGCGCCGATGGCCTCGACGATCTCGTCCTGGCTCACGACCTTGCTGCGGTCCCACGTGCCGTCGGCGTCGAGCGGCATGAACTCGATGAAGCGCATCTCGACGCCGGTGTCACGCGCCCAGCCGGCGAGGGCGACGACCTCGTCATCGTTCGTGCCGCGCTCGACGACGCAGTTGATCTTCACGGGCGCGAAGCCCGCCTCCTTGGCCGCCTCGATGCCGTCGAGCACGCTCGCCAGTTCGTCCCGGCGGGTCATCGCGGCGAAGCGCTCGCGCTGCAACGTG
>JAYUAM010000015.1:0-6442 GCA_043741295.1 Acidimicrobiia bacterium | reverse complement strand
GTCTCCGCGAGATGGTCCACGCCGGCGAAGTGCCCGGTGTGACCAAGGCGAGCTGGTAGGGAGGTCGAACCATGACGATGACTGATCCCATCGCGGACATGCTGACCCGCATCCGCAACGCCAACACGGCGATGCACGACGACGTGCGCATGCCGGCGTCGAAGCAGAAAGAAGCGCTCGCTGCGGTCCTCCTCAAGGAGGGCTACATCGACGGCTTCGCTGCGGCCGACGTCGACGGTGGCACGGGACGCGTGCTCACCATCAAGATGAAGTACTCGCCCGATCGGGCCCGCACCATCAGCGGTCTGCGTCGGGTGTCCAAGCCCGGTCTGCGCGTGTACCGCGCCGCCGACTCCGTGCCGCGGGTGCTCGGCGGTCTCGGCGTCGCCGTCCTGTCCACGAGCCTCGGGCTCATGACCGACCGCGAGGCGCGCAAGCGCAACGTGGGCGGCGAGATCCTCTGCTACGTGTGGTGAAGGTCGAGGTGGTCTGAATGTCCCGAATCGGAAGATCCCCCATCCCCGTGCCCTCCGGCGTCGACGTCACCGTCGCGTCCGGCACGGTCACGGTCAAGGGCCCCATGGGTACCCTGGCCCGTGACATCCCCGGCGAGATCACGGTGCGCCGTGACGGCGACGACCTGGTCGTCGAGCGACCGAACGACGAGCGTCAGAACCGTGCGCTCCACGGCCTCACACGCACGCTCGTGAGCAACATGGTGGTCGGCGTCACCGCCGGCTTCACCAAGGAGCTCGAGATCGTGGGCGTCGGCTATCGCGCCGAAGCGCAGGGTCCGTCGAACCTCCGCATGGCCCTCGGCTACTCGCACCCCGTGCTCGTCGCCGCGCCGACCGGCATCACCTTCGAGGTGCCCCAGCCCACGCGCATCGTGGTCAAGGGCATCGACAAGGAGCAGGTCGGTCAGGTTGCCGCCAACATCCGTTCCCTCCGCAAGCCCGAGCCCTACAAGGGCAAAGGCGTGAAGTACGCCGGCGAGCGCATCCTGCGCAAGGCCGGCAAGACCGGGAAGAAGTAACCATGCCGAGCAACTCGAAAGTACGACGCGAGCTGCGTCAGCGGCGCCACCGCCGCGTGCGCAAGAAGATCGTCGGCACCGCCGGTCGTCCGCGTCTCGCCCTCTTCCGGTCGAACCGGCATCTGGTGCTCCAGGTGATCGATGACTCGACCGGACGCACGCTGGCCGCCGCCTCCACGCTCGAGGCGTCGCTCAAGGGCGGTGCCACCGGCAACATCGAGGCCGCCGGCAAGGTCGGCGCCCTCCTGGCCGAGCGGGCCAAGGCCGCCGGCGTCACCCAGGTCGTGTTCGACCGTGGTGGCTTTCTCTTCCACGGACGAGTGGCCGCCGCCGCTCAGGCAGCCCGCGACGCGGGACTGGAGTTCTGATGACCACCTTCGATACCTCTGGGCTGCGCGAGTCACGCGTCATCGCCATCAACCGCGTCGCCAAGGTCGTCAAGGGCGGCCGCCGGTTCTCGTTCACCGCGCTCGTGGTGATCGGCGACGGAGCCGGCAAGGTCGGCCTCGGCTACGGCAAGGCGAAGGAAGTTCCACTCGCCATCCAGAAGGGCACCGAAGAGGCGAAGAAGAACCTCTTCGCCGTCGCCCTCGCCGGCTCCACCATCACCCACCCGGTGATCGGTGAGCAGGGTGCCGGTCGCGTGCTGCTGAAGCCCGCCGCCCCCGGTACCGGCGTCATCGCCGGCGGCGCGGCGCGCGCCATCCTCGAAGAGGCCGGTGTGCACGACGTGCTCGCCAAGAGCCTCGGTTCGTCGAACGCCATCAACGTCGCCCGCGCCACCATCGCCGGGCTCAAGGCGCTGCAGCGTCCCGATGAGATCGGCCGTCGTCGCGGTCTCGACCCGGCCGAGTTCGTGCCGAAGGGCCTCCTCCGCGCCTACAACGAGACCAAGCGTGGCCCGGTCGTCATGGAAGAGGTCCGCTGATGGGCACCCCGAAGAAGGCCTACGTGAAGAAGGCCATCGAGGGCAAGGCGCTGCGCGTCACCCAGGTGAAGTCCCGCATCAGCGCCAAGCCGAAGACCCAGGGCACGCTGCGCGCCCTCGGCATCGGTCGCATCGGCCAGACCAACACCCTGCCCGACCGCCCCGAGATCCGGGGCATGATCGCCCGCGTCCCTCACCTCATTGAGGTCGAGGAACTGGGCACGGAGAAGAGCTGAGATGCGCGTCGACGAACTGAAGCCGGCGCCGGGTTCCACCAAGGCGCCCCACCGCGTCGGTCGTGGCATCGGCGGCAAGGGCGGCAAGACCGCTGGTCGTGGTACCAAGGGCCAGCGCGCCCGCGGCCGCGGCAAGGTGGCACGTGGCTTCGAAGGCGGCCAGATGCCGTTGAAGCAGCGAGTGCCGAAGCTGAAGGGCTTCAACAACCCCTTCCGCATCGAGTACCAGGCCATCAACCTCGACGTGCTCCAGGAGCTCACCGAGAGCGAGGTCACGCCGGCGACGCTGCACGGTCACGGGCTCGCCCACAAGGGCGCGCTGATCAAGGTGCTCGGCCGCGGCGAAGTCTCCCGCAAGGTGCGCGTCCGCGCCCACGGCTTCTCGAAGGCGGCCGAGGCGGCGATCACCGCTGCCGGTGGCACCGTCGAGGTCATCCCGCTGCCCTACAAGTCCGGCCGGCCGCCGGTCAAGGGCAACCAGTTCACCAACCGCTGACGCCGGACCTGCGAAGCCTGACCCACGACCGTCGCGACGGGCCGCCGGCGAATAGCATTTCCTGCGACCAACGCCTGTTCAACGTCACGCTGGACGAGGCGATCCCTTCCCCGAGAATTGCGGAGCTAGCCGGTGCGATCCAGCCTGCGGAACATCTTCAAGGTGCCCGACCTGCGGGGCAAGATCCTGTTCACCCTGTTCATGGTGCTGCTGTACCGGATCGGGTCGCACATCCCCGTGCCCGGTATCGACTACCAGGCGGTCAAGCAGCTCCGCCGACAGGCCGACACGGGCGGCACGCTCGGCTACCTCAACCTGTTCTCGGGCGGGTCGCTGTCGCAGTTCTCGATCTTCGCGCTCGGGATCATGCCGTACATCACGTCGTCGATCATCATCCAGATCCTCGGCGTGGTGATCCCCAAGCTCGAGCAGTGGCAGGAGGAGGGAGCGGTCGGCCAACGCAAGATCACGCAGTGGACGCGCTACCTCACCATCGGCATCGCGCTGCTGCAGGCCACCGGACTCACGTTCCTGTTCGGCCGGGGCAACGGGGCCACGCTGCTCGGCGGCCGTCAGGCGCCGTCGGTGATCCTGCTTCCCGGCTTCCACCTCAACCGCGTCGTGCTCGTCATCGGCACGCTCATCGGCGGCGCGGTGCTGCTGATGTGGATGGGCGAGCTCATCACCCAGCGCGGCATTGGCAACGGCATGTCGATCATGATCTTCGCGTCGGTGGTCGCCCGCCTGCCCGCCAACTTCTACCAGATCCTCCAGGAGCATCCAGTCGCGTTCTATCTCCTGTCGGCGTTGTCGATCGCCATCGTGGTCGCTGTCGTGTACGTGGAGAACAGCCAACGTCGCATACCGGTGAGCTTCGCCAAGCGCGTGGTCGGTCGTCGGCTGTACGGCGGGCAGAACACCTACATCCCGTTGAAGGTGAACCAGGCCGGCGTCATCCCGATCATCTTCGCCAGCTCGGTGCTGCTATTGCCCGTGCTGCTGACCAACGTGCTCGGCAACTCCACGAACGGCTGGCGCAAGTGGGTGATCAGCTTCGTGAACAACTACGTGACGAACCAGCGCAGCTGGGTCCACCTGCTGTTCT
The DNA here is from genome assembly GCA_043741295.1 of Acidimicrobiia bacterium. Lineage (GTDB taxonomy): Bacteria > Actinomycetota > Acidimicrobiia > Acidimicrobiales > Ilumatobacteraceae > JAYUAM01. The sequence continues at coordinate 2,641 of JAYUAM010000015.1, read as the reverse complement.
ACGGCTTCATGATCGTCGGCTTCGCCTACTTCTACAACGCCATCGCCTTCGACCCGGTGAAGCAGGCCGACCAGATCCGCAAGCAGGGCGGGTACATCCCGGGCATCCGTCCGGGGCCGCCGACCGAGCGCCACCTCAAGAAGATCCTCGACCGCATCACCCTGCCCGGCGCGCTGTTCCTGGCCGTCATCGCACTGCTGCCGTCCGTGCTGCTCGCCGCGTGGAACATCAACTCGTTCCCGCTCGGTGGTACGACGGTGCTCATCGCCGTCGGCGTGGCCCTTGAAACCATGAAGCAGATCAACAGCCAGCTGATGCTGCGCAACTACGAAGGCTTCCTGAAGTAGGGCCCGCGGCTCTTCCCGGATCACGTCTGAAACCCGATAGACATCGCTCGTGATCCCCGGCGCCCGCCTCATCATCCTCGGCCGTCAGGGCGCGGGGAAGGGAACGCAGTGCACACGGTTGTCGCGCCACTACGTGGTGCCGCACATCTCGACCGGTGACATCCTGCGCGCGTCGGTGCGCGAGCGCACCGAGATGGGGCTGCAGGCCAAGGCGATCATGGACTCCGGCGGTCTGGTGTCCGACGAGATCATGATCGGCATCGTCGCCGAGCGGCTCGAACGGCCCGATGCCGCGACCCGCGGGTACCTGCTCGACGGCTTTCCCCGCACGGTGCCGCAGGCGAAGGCGCTCGGCGATATCACGGAGAAGGTCGACCGCCCGATCGACGTCGTGGTCGACCTGGACGTGCCACGTGAGCTGGTGTTCGATCGCCTGGCCCGCCGCCGGCTGTGCAACGTGTGCGGCACGAACTACATCGCCACCGGCATGGAGCGCCAGCCGTGGGTGTGCGACAACTGCGGCGGCGACATCGTGCAACGCGACGATGACACACCCGAGGCGATCGACCATCGCCTCGACCTGTACGAGTCCCAGACCAGCCCATTGATCGACCACTACCAGGATATCGGCACGCTCGCCGTCGTAAACGGCGTCGGCCATCCCGACGACGTCTTCCGTCGCATCATCGACGTCATCGAACGCTTCCGCCGCCGCCGCTTTGGCTGAGCTGCCGGTCGCGCTCACGTCGCACCGGTGCTGCGCCCCGCACGCAGGTCGCTCACCAATCGTTCCGGTTGGAGGTATCCCTGGCCGACGTTCAGCCAGCGACAGTAGCCATCGCCCCCCGTCAGGCGGACCTAACCTGGCGACGATGATCCCCCGGCGGAGTGCTGACGAGCTGACCCTCATGCGGCGGGCCGGCAAGGTCGTGGCCGAGATGCACGAGGTGACGCGTGCGGCTATCCGGCCTGGCGTGACTACCCAGACGCTCGACCGGCTGGCGCGGGACGTGATCGAGCGGCGGGGAGCGACGTCGAACTTCCTCGGCTACCACGGCTTTCCGGCGGTGATCTGCGCCAGCGTGAACACCGAGATCATCCACGGTATCCCGGGCCCGCGCGTGCTCGAGGAGGGTGACGTCATCTCGATCGACTGCGGGGCGATCGTCGAAGGGTGGCACGGCGACGCGGCCTTCACCGTGGGTGTCGGGACGATCTCGGCCGAGGCCCAGCGCTTGATCGACGTGGCCGAGCGCGCCCTCGACCTCGCCATCGCCCGCATGGTGCCGGGGGGCCGGCTCGGAGACATCGGTCATGCTGTCGAGTCCTACGTGCTCGGCGCCGGGTTCGACGTGGTGCGCCACTACTGCGGCCACGGGATCGGCCGGGCGATGCACGAGTCGCCCGACGTGCGGAACTATGGGCGGGGCGGTGATGGGCCGCGCCTGCGGACAGGAAACGTGCTGGCGATCGAACCGATGGTCGTCACCGGCGAGGAGGAAGTCGACATCCTCGACGACGAGTGGACCGTCGTCACCGCCGACGGGGGCCTCGCCGCCCACACCGAGCACACCGTCCTCGTCACCGACGACGGCCCCGAGATCCTCACACGCTGAAGGTCTCGCTCGACGTCCGCTGCGTGTTCGTCTCGCTCGACCGCGGCTCGTCGCGGGCGCTTCCCCTCGCCCGCGTGTCAGCGCCACCTCTTGCGACGCTGATGCGAGGTTCTACGATGGCGCGATGACGGTTGCATCGTCGATGGGCCCGCTGATCGGGCGTGACGAGTTCGAGCGGATGGAGGCCGAGGCGCCCGAGGGCGTCCGGCTGGAGCGCATGGACGGCTACGTGTACGCGATGGCCGGTGCCGGTCTCGCCCACGAACGGGTCGTCGCTCGCCTCGTCTCGGCGCTGAGCCCGGTGGCTCGAGCCCACGGTTGTGAGGTGTTCGCCTCGAACCGCCGGTTCAGCATCGCGCCCGACTCCGACTTCCTCCCCGACGTGTCGGTGTACTGCGACCCCACCGATGACGACGACTATGCCGGGCACCGACCGTGCCTCGTCGTGGAGGTCCTGTCGCGATCGACGGCACTCGACGATCTGAACCTCAAAGTGCCGCGGTACCAGGCGGTGCCGAGCGTCACAACCGTGGTGCTCGTGAATCCTGAGCCCTTCTACGTCGACGTGTTCCACCGCGTTCCGGACGGGTGGGATCACGAGCACCGCACCGGCGCCGCCGGCACCATCACGCTCACCTGCCCACCGTGCGAGCTCTCACTCACCGACCTGACCTGACC
>JAYUAM010000014.1:0-2728 GCA_043741295.1 Acidimicrobiia bacterium | reverse complement strand
CGCCGACCCGCTGTCGGCCGTGATCGACAGCCCCAGCTGAAGGACGAGCGCGAACCAGACGATCAGCGAGGTGGCGCCGAAAGAAGATCCGCGCAAGGCGCTCGTTGTTCAAGTCCCCCACGCTAGGCGATATGGAGCGCCGGGGCCGGCGACCGGCCGCCGCAGCGGCGTGCCTCGGACCGTCCCTTCCTCTCCATCCAGGACGGCGAAGACTGGGTTATCGACGCCTCCCAGGCTGGTGACGACACATCTCCCGGTTGGTACCTCAACCTGCGGGCCAACCCCGTGGCAGCGATGCAGATCGGCCGCCGGGTCATCCCGGTCTGCGATCGAGGCCGGTGCCGAGGAGGCCGACCGGCTCTGGCCACGACTCGTCGTCGCATACCCGGCGTGGGAGGACTACCGCGGGCGCACCCGACGGAGGTTCCCGTGGTGATCCTCAGAGCGCAGTCGCGCGGAAACCGCGTTCACCGAGCTGCAGTGAACCGGCCCTCGGCGTTCAGTGCGGTCGCACGTGTTCGCGGCCGGGCGAGCGGATGCTCCACCGCATCGGACCCTTGGGCCGCGTCCGGCCGACGCGTCGATCTGAACTCACGTGACGGCGAATTGTGGCCGATAATGATTTTGCACGTTCGGGATATCGACGGAGGGTTGCGAAGACGGTGCCGATGCTTGGCTCTTCCCGCGCACAGAAGAATCTCATCACCGCGGCCGCCGCGATGGTCCTCTCGACGGGGTCCATATGCTCGCTTGCGTACGGCCAAGTCGGGGTGCCCGATGTTCCGGGCGGCTCGGGTGCGACCCAAGGGATCGTTCAGGCGGTCCCCACCCTTCCGTCGGTGCCGCAGACCCCGTCGGTCTCGGATGTCATACCCGAGGTTCCGAAGATCCCGGTGGTTCCCGACGTCGTGGGCGCCCTCCCGACCGTGCCGGGCACCGGCGGCGGAGGTTCCGGCGGCGGCAATGGCTCCGGTAGTGGCGGCGCTGGCACCGCCCAGCCCGATCGGAACCCGTCCCGTTCAGGGAGCGCCTCGGCCGCAAGCACGCGCCCGAGAGCGGCAGCGTCCGCACGCGCCCCACGCCGTGGCGGCAGTGCGGGAACTGCACCCCAACGGGGTGCGGCCGCGACCACCGCGACCACCGCGACCACGCCGCCGGATCGTGCCCCAGCGGCCGACAGCGCCGCGTCGCAGAACGCCGCGCCGGCCGGTGAGCACCGGACGCTCGGCATCATCATCCGGTTCGTCGAAATGTTGCCCGTCTGGGCCAAGACGCTGATCCTGTTCCTCATCGCGAGCGTGATCCTTCTCGCGGTCGGCGCACACCGGCGCCTTCGCCAGCGGGCTGCGGAGTACCGGTATCAGGCTCTGCACGACGCGCTCACCGACCTGCCCAATCGCAGGCAGTTTCGGGAGCGGGTTGCCCATGCCCTCGCTGTCGCCGAAGGGGAGGGCGGGCAGGTTGCCGTGCTGCTAATCGATCTCGACGGATTCAAGGAGGTCAACGACACGCTCGGCCACACCAACGGGGACCGGCTGCTTCAACAGGTCGCCGCCGGGCTCCAGGGAGCCGTCCGCCCGAGCGATACCGTCGCGAGGCTTGGCGGTGACGAGTTCGCCGTCCTGATCCCGGCGGCCTCCAATGAGGAGTCGGTCAGGTCGATCGCCGAGGGTCTACGGCGCACGCTGCAGGGGCCCTTCATCGTCGAGGATCTTGCCGTCCACTCCGACGCCAGCGTGGGCATCGCCATGAGTCCCGAGCATGGTCGCGATACCGACAGCCTCATCCAGCACGCGGATGTGGCGATGTACCTGGCGAAGGCGGGGCGAACGGGTACGGAGGTCTACGACTCGGAGCGTGACCACTACAGCCCGGAGCGCCTCGCACTGATCGGCGAGCTTCGCCGTGCGATCGAGCACGACGAGCTGGTTCTGTACTACCAGCCGCAGATCGACCCCGGGACCGGCCAGGTCGGAGGCGTGGAAGCCCTCATCCGCTGGCATCACCCCGATCGCGGTCTGATTCCGCCCGACGAGTTCATCCCGCTTGCCGAACGCACCGGTCTGATCCAGCCGCTGACGCTCTGGGTCCTTGAGGCCGCGATACGGCAGTGCGCGTCCTGGCGGAGCTCCGGCCTCAACCTGTGGGTTGCGGCGAACCTCTCCGCCTCGAACCTCCTCGATTCAGAGACGCCCGACGCGATCGAGCGGCTGCTTCGGCGATGGGCGGTCCCATCCGGCTCGTTCCGGCTCGAGATCACCGAGACGACGGCCATGGCCGACCCGGCGCGGACGCGGGCCGTGCTCGCACGACTCGATGCCCTGGGCGTGGAGCTGGCAATCGACGATTTCGGCACGGGGTACTCGTCACTCGCGTACCTGAAGCGCCTGCCGGTGCATGAACTGAAGATCGACCGCTCGTTCGTCTCCAAGATGGCCACCGATCCACACGACGCGGTCATCGTCGCCGCGACGATCGATTTGGGCCACAATCTCGGGTTGCGGGTCGTCGCCGAGGGTGTTGAGGACGAGGACACCCTGCGCGAGCTCATTCGTCGCGGCTGCGATCTGGTGCAGGGCTACCACTTCTCGAAGCCGCTCCCGCCCATCGAGCTCCAGAACTGGCTCGTGGGGTGGGGCGCCTCCCTCACACCGGCCGAACCGGGCGCGTCCGAATCAGGTCGTTCCGGATACGGCGTCGAGCTGCCGAGCGCCCTTCCCATCGCGGT
>JAYUAM010000013.1:0-2728 GCA_043741295.1 Acidimicrobiia bacterium | reverse complement strand
GCGCCGCCCAACGGCACGGCATCGTGCTCTCGGCCGAGCACCATGCCCGCCATCACACCGCTCCCTTCGACACGCACTACTGCATCACGTGGGGCCGGCTCGACCCGGTGCTCGACCGGGTGGCGCGTCGCATCGTGCGGCAGCGGGCCACACCCGCCTCCTGACCGGCTGCGGCGCGGGACTCAGCCGTGGAGTGCGGCGCGCAGGCGGGCCGAGACGTCGTCCACCAGCTCGCGCCCGCCATCGAGTACGCCGGGCATGTTGGCGGCGGCGTGGATCAGCCCGGCGTACACCTTCGCCTCGGCCGGCACCCCGGCGGCGCGCAGCAACTCGGCGTAGCCAACGCCCTGGTCGCGCAGCGGGTCGTACTCGCAGGCGGCGACGAACGTGGGCGGCAGCCCGGCCAGGCTGGCGGCGAGGGCCGGTGAGGCGAGCGGGTGGTGGCGATCGTCGGCCGTGAGGTAGTGGCCCATGAACCAGTCCATGTCGTTCTTCTCGAGGAAGTAGCCGATCCCGTTCTCGACCATCGAGCCGGCCTCGTCCGTCATGTCGGTGGCCGGGTAGATGAGCGCGGCGAAGGCGATGGCCGGGCCGCCGGCATCGCGCGCCATCTGGGTCACGACGGCGCCGAGGTTGCCTCCGGCGCTGTCGCCGCACACGGCCACCCGTGAGCCGTCGCCACCGAGCTCCTCGGCATGGGCGACCGCCCACTGCAGCCCGGCGAAGCAGTCGTTCGGCGCAATCGGGAACCGGTGCTCAGGCGCGAGCCGGTAGTCGACGGCGATCACGATCGAGCCCGACCCGGCCGACAGGTCGCGACACAACGGATCGTGCGAGTCGAGGTCCCCGATCACCCAACCGCCACCGTGGAAGAACACGGTGATCGGATGCGGGCCGTCGCCGACCGGTGTGTACACGCGCAGAGCGATCTGGCCGCCGTCGACATCGATCGACACATCACGCACCGACGCCGGGGCCGGCGGCTCGCCGCCGAGCGGAATGACGTTCGCCATCATCCCACGAGCGTCGGCAATCGACATCGAGGCGATCGGTGCCCCGCCCTCGGCCGCCATCGCCGCCAACAACCCCTCGACCTGCGGATGCAACGGCATCTTCGACCCCCGGACTCGTCCTGCGTGTGACGACGAAGCTACCCGCCAGCGCCTGTGCTGCGGGACGGGCCGTCGGCGGTAGCGTCGCCGCCAGTGAAGCCCACCGACATTGCCCTCCTCGCCCTGCCGAGCGACCCGAGGTTCTCACCGGACGGCGCCGTCGTCGCCTTTGTCGTGATCCGGCCGGACGTGACCGAGAACGTGTACCGCAGCGCGGTGTGGACCGTGCCGGCCGACGGCTCGGCGCCGGCCGCGCCGCTGACCGCGGGCGAGGCCCGGGATGGCCGACCCCGATGGTCGCCCGACGGTCGCTCGCTGGCGTTCTGCTCGCACCGCGGCGAGAAGGGATCGCAACTGCTCGTGCTCCCGATGGGCGGCGGCGAGCCGCGGACGGTGGCGACGTCACCGGAGGAGATCGACGACCTCGCCTGGTCACCCGACGGCCGGTGGCTGGCGTTCACCGCCCGCCACCGCGACGAGGCGCAGTACGGGCCCGAGAAGGACGCCGACCGTCCACCCCGCCGCATCACGCGCATGGGCTGGCGCTACGACGGCGCTGGCTGGCTGGCCGACCGGCCGCGTGCCCTCTGGCTCGTCGAGGCCGACGGAACGGCCATAGCGGGTCGTCTCGTGGGTGGGGCCGGCGAGATCGATGTCGTCGGTACGTTCAGCTGGTCGCCCGACTCGACGCAGATCGCGTTCTGCCAGCCGCGCGACGAGCGCGCCGACCTGGACCGCACAATCGACGCCTGGACGATCAGCATCGACGAGGCAGCGCGTGAGGCCGCCGGTCCACAGCAGCTGACCGAAAGCGGGCTCGCGTACGACTCGCCGGCGTGGTCGCGCGACGGGTCCACCATCGCGCTGTACCGCAGCCGACCGATGGTCGCGGCGAGCAACGCGCGCATCATCCGCATCGACGTGGCCAGCGGCGCAGCCACCGAGGTCGACGCGGCCTCCGCCCTCGACCGCGGGCGCTCGCTTCTCGGCACGCCGCGGCTGCTGTGGGACGGTGATGCCGTCGTGCACCTCGTGGAAGATCGCGGCGCGACGGTCGTGTACCGCGACGGGGTGGTGCTCGTCGGCGGCGACCTGGTGGTGACCGGGATCGACCTGCGCCCCGACCGCATCGCACTCACGACGAGCACGGCCACGCAACCCGGCCGCGTCGTCGTGGTCGACCGCGCCACCGGCGCGGCCGACGCTCGCGCCGGACGTGAGGTCGCCTCGTTCGCCGCCCGCTTCGCGGTGCAAGAGCCCGAACGGTTCGAGGTCGAGTCGGCCGACGGCACGATCGTCGACGCGTGGCTCGTCCGCCCCGCCGGTGCCCCTGCGCCTGGCGACAGCGACGACGCCGCCGACGGCGCCGGCTCCGCCCGCTTGCCCGTGCTGCTCAACATCCACGGCGGGCCGTACACGCAGTACGGGCACGGGTTCTTCGACGAGTTCCAGGTGCAGGCCGCCGCCGGCTACGCCGTGCTCTACAGCAACCCGCGCGGCTCGTCGGGCTACGGCGAGGCGTGGGGCCAGGCGATCCGCGGGGCGAAGTGCACCGAGAACCCCGGCACCGGATGGGGCAGCGTCGACACCGAGGACGTCACCGCCGTGGTCGACAC
>JAYUAM010000012.1:0-6448 GCA_043741295.1 Acidimicrobiia bacterium | reverse complement strand
CCGCGTCGGCCAGGCCGGCCGCGCACTGGTGCATGCCGCCCTTCGGGGCGAAGACGCCGCGCACGCAGTCCATGTAGGTGATCACTGCGTAGAGCGCGAGCGCCTCGTACGGCGCCAGGCCGGCGTACATCGACTGGAACGTGAAGATGCGCCGAACCCGCTCGTCCCGGAAGAACGAGCCGACCTTGCGTTCGAGCTTGCCGAACCCGCCCATGCGCACGAGCCGAAGTGCCGGCGCGAGCGGACGGATGAGATCGGTGACCGAGTCGATGTTGCGGTCGATGAACGACGACATCTCGACTCGGTACAGCTCGTCGAGCCAGGTGCAGAAGCGCTCGAACCCGGCGGCATCGTGGGGCCCGGCGAGTGCGCGGATCTCCTCGACCATGCGCTCACGTTCGTGCCACACGTGGAGCTCGCTGCCGTCCTCGTAGCAGGCGCGGTACATCGGGTCGACCGCTTCGAGCGTGATGTGGTCGGCCATCTTCCGACCTACCGCGGTGAACGCCTCCTCCAGCAACTCGGGCATCGTGAACACCGTCGGCCCGTTGTCGAGCGTGTAGCCGAGCGCGTTGTCGACAAGGCCGGCCCGGCCACCGGGCCGGGTGCCGCGTTCGAGCACGGTGACGTCGTGACCGGCCCCGACGAGGTGGGCGGCGGCCGACAATCCACCGAGCCCGGCACCGACGACGACGACCCTCATCCGCGCTCCATCGTGATTCAGGACCGCTCGATCAGCGGGCGCGCCACGCCACGAAGTGGGCCAGCTCGGTGAGCTCCTTGCGGGCCTCGTCCTCGATGTCGGTGACGTCGAGCGCCTGCACGGCCTGAGCGGCGAGCGTCTCGATGCGGGACTCGATCTCGGCTACTGCGCCCGTGTCGACGAGAACCTGCTGGATGGACGCGACCTCGTCGACGGTGAGGTCGGGCCGGCCGACGCGGTCGAGCACGCACCGCTGCGCGGCATTCGCGACCTCGCACGCATAGGCCAGGAGCGGCGTGGGCTTGCCCTCGCGCAGGTCGTCGCCGACCGGTTTGCCGATCTGATCCTCGAGCGCGAACACACCGAGCACGTCGTCGCGCAGCTGGAAGGCGTCGCCGAGCGGAAGGCCGTACGCCGACAGTTCTTCGAGCAGTTCCGGACGGTCGGGCGCGGCGATCGCCGCGCCCAGGTGCAACGGCCGCTCGACGGTGTACTTGCCGCTCTTGTAGCGCGAGATGCGCTGCGCCGACGCGGCTCGGCGATCGCCGTTGGCGGTACCGAGGATGTCGAGGTACTGGCCGATGTTCAGCTCGACGCGCAGCTCGTTCCACAGTCGCCAGGCCGCGGGAGGAGCGTCGTGCAGGAGCTGGTCGGCGTACACGAAGGCGAGATCGCCGACCAGGATCGCAACACCCTCGCCGAAGCGTCGGGCCTCGCCGCGCCAGTCGTTGACCTGGTGCCGGTCGGCGAAGTCGAGGTGCGTCGTGCGCACGCCGCGGCGGGTAGCCGAGCCGTCCATCACGTCGTCGTGGAAGAGGGCGAACGCGTGCAGCAGTTCGATCGCCGCGCCGGCGTTCACCACGGCGTCGTCAGGCCCGCAGCCACCGGCAGCGACCCAGCCCCACCGGCAGAACGCCGGCCGCAGCCGCTTGCCTCCCTGGAACACCAGCCCACTCAACGAGTCGAACGGGGCAGCCAGCGCCGGGTCGAGAGCCGTCCACCGGGCCGACTCGGCGTCGATCACCTCGCGCAGCCGGGTCTCCACCCCCTCGGCGATCGCCAGGAGCGAGCTCGGTGCGGCGGCCATCCCGACAACGGTAGGCGATGCCACCGTCGGACGTCGGACCGGAGCCAGGGCGGGTGGGTCGCCTGCCGGCGTGCGCGGGGACGTCAGCTCGTGCGTTCAAGCCGGTACTCGCGGACAAGGCGAGGCTGGCAAGCGACAGCCGCCGCCACGCCACCGTGGAGGAGATTGGTAGAACCGGGCAACGCCGTTCGGGAACGACGTCAGTGGACGAGCTGGACGGTCTCGAGCAGGAGCCGCTCGACCTGGCTGGCGGGCACGGGGACGGACCAGAGGTAGCCCTGTCCGAGGCGGCAGCCGAGGCGGCGGAGCACCTCGACCTGCTCGGGTTCCTCGACGCCTTCGGCGATGGCGATGAGACCGAGTGAGTTGGCGAGCTGCACCATCGCCGCCACGAGCGCGGTGCTCGTCGGGCTCGACGCCATCGACGAGACGAACGACTTGTCGATCTTGAGCACGTCGATCGGGAACCGGCTGACGTAGTTCATCGACGAGTAGCCGGTGCCGAAGTCGTCGATCGCCAGACGGATGCCGATGTTCTTCAGCTCGGCGAGTGTGGCGGCGATCGATACCGAGTCCTCGATGAGCACCGACTCGGTGAGCTCGAACACGAGGTGGCTCGGGTTTACCCCGAGGCGGCCGACGAGGTCGCGCACCTCAGACACGAAGTCGGCGTCCTGCAGCTGGCGGGCCGACACGTTGACGCTCACGGTCACCTCGTGGCCGTCCTTGGTCATGTGTTCCCACTTGGCGAGTTGGGTGCAGGCTTCCTGCAGCACCCACCGGCCGATCGGCACGATGAGGCCGGTCTGCTCGGCGATCGGGATGAACTCGGCGGGCCCGATGTCCGAGAGCACCGAGTGCTGCCAGCGCACGAGCGCTTCGACGCCGCGCACGTGACCACTCACGAGGTCGACCACGGGCTGGTAGCGGACCTGGAGCTCGTCGCGCTCCATCGCCTGGCCGAGCGCGGCGCTGAGTGCGAGTCGCTGCGTGACCTCGTCGTGCATGCCCGACTCGTACAACGCGTAGCGGTTCTTGCCGAGACCCTTGGCGCGGTACAACGCCATGTCGGCATCGCGGAGGACCTCGCCGACCTGCTTGTGCGAACCGTCGGCGAGGGCGATGCCGATAGAGGCGCGGGCCATGATCTCACGGCCGGCCACGCGAACCGGCTCGGCGAGGCGGTCGAGGATGCGACTCGCCATCGCCGCCGCGGAGCTGATCGAACCGATGCGGTCGAGCAGCACGGCGAACTCGTCTCCGCCGAGGCGCGCGGTGAGATCTCCCGCCCGCAACGTGGAGTCGATGCGGGACGCGATGGTGGTGAGCAGATCATCGCCGGCGGCGTGACCGAGGGAGTCGTTCACGGTCTTGAAGTCGTCGAGGTCGATCACGAGCACGGCGTGCGGCACGGTGGCGTCGGCCAACGCCTGCCCGAGCCGCTCGTTGAAGAGGGCGCGGTTGGCGAGACCGGTGAGGGGGTCGTGGTACGCCTGGTGCGAGAGCTTGCGCTCCAGTTCGATCAGCTCGCTGAGCGAGTGCTCGAGGGCACCGCGGGCGAGCGCGACGTTCACCTGGTTGGCGAGAAGGTTGACGAGCTTGGCATCGTCAGGGCCGAATGGAGACAGCTCGGACAGGCGGTCGCCGATGAACAACAGGCCGGCCGTGCGGCCGTCGATCTGCAGCGGAGAGGCGACCGCAGCGCGGCTGCCGACCGCGGCCAGGAGCGACTGATGGCGCGGGTTCTTCGGGTCGAGCACCGTGGCGGTATCGAGGTGTTCGAGGATCTGACGGCAGGTGTGCCCGACGAGGGGGGCGAGCGGCCCCATGCGCAGTCGTTCGCCCGGATCGGAGGACGCGATCGACGTCACGGCGTCGCCGCCCGTCGTGTAGATCACCGCCTGGGCGAGATGCACGCGCAGGGCCTGGCGGGCGTGCTCGAGTACCGAGATGAGCCCGTCGTCCAGATTCGGCGCGTCGTGCAGCGCCATCGTCGCCTGATAGAGGAACTCGATCGTCTCGGATCGGCGACGCTGAGCGATGTAGCCGCGGTAGGCGACCACGAGGACGGCGAGCGGCACCGCGGTGAACAGCGCCATCCACGGCGACAGGCTCCACAGCGCGGCGGCGGTGAGCACCAGCACGCCGTTGCCGAGCCCGGTCGACAGGCCGTAGCCGAGCATCCGCAACATCCCGTGCGGGGTGACCTGGCCGCCCGAGATGGCGATCACCAACGACACCAGCAGACCGCCGAGAACGGCCGTGGAGCCGAGGGCGACAAGGACCGCCACCCACGTGCGCAGCTCGGTTGCCTCGGTGCCGCCCAAGGCGTGGAAGAGATAGATGGTGGCCAGGGTGCAGAGCGCGAACTGCCCGACGTTGAACGCCACCTTCACGGGCTTCAGGCCGCGAATGCCGGCGAACACGATGAGCACCGCCACGGCCTGGGCCACCACGACGGTCGCCGGGCGCGCGCTCATCAAGCCGGCGACGATGACGATCTCACTCAACGAGAACGAGTGCGAGTGGGCGTCGTGGTACACGTGCACGACGATCAACTCCGACGCCACAAAGGCGGCGGCGAGGGCGAGGAACGGGATGTGGTGGCGCGGCTGCCCGAAGCGGCCGGACGCCACGATCGTCAACACGAAGGCGGCCGCCATGAGGGCGGCGCAGTACAAGAGCACGAACCAGTCGCGCCGAAAGCGCGCCGGCGCGGCGGCGTCTTCCACTGGCGGCTCGGGGTCGGCGCCGCGCCGGCTCGACGCGCCGGATGTCGACGCGCCGGATGTCGAGGGGGCTGCGGGCGGGAGCGTGCGCGGCAGGGAGGGCGGGAGTGCCGGCGGGAGTGCGGGGGATACGGCGGGCGGGCGCGCCGCGGGCGGGGCCCCGATGGGCTCGGCCGGCGCGAGCGCGCCAGTCGAGGCCGGCGACCGGTCCGGAGCGGGCGGCTGCGAACGCGACGGCGGCGGGAACGGTTCGGCGTCGACGTTCATGTCGAGCCAGCTTCCCAGAACACGGCCGCAGGGCGCGTCAGATCGGCGCTCGGCCAGGACCCGCTTGCGGGTCCCGAGGGAGTCAGTCGATCGAACCTCATCAGTACCGGTGTCTCCTGGCCGTGCTCCTCGGAGGAAGCCATTGGCGAATCGCGAGGTACGAGTCGGCAGCTGGCGTTCAGGATCAACCAAGATGTGTCGCAAGGTCTTGTCAGGCTGCGCCGCCGAACACTAGCCGTGGCAATCGTGCCGCTCGCACGCGCGGGTGAGCGCGCGCCGCGTGCTCCTGACGGGCGGCGCCGACCAGAATGGCCCGTCATGACTCCCGACACCCGCAGGATGCTCAGACGGTCGGGTGGCTCCGTTGCCGGTGGGGCGGAGGTCGGTGGCCCGGCCCGGATCGTCGCCCTGCTCGGCGTCGTACTCGTCACCGCGGCGGGGCTGGTCGGGTGCGGAGGTGGCGCGACCACCGCCACCCCCACACCGGCGAGCGGCCGGGTCATCCACGTGCCGGGCGACCAGGCGACCGTCCAGGCCGCGCTCGACCGGGCCCGGCCGGGCGACGTCGTCCTCCTGGCCGCTGGCACCTACCGCGATCCGGTCACGATCTCGCGGCCGGGCGTCACGTTGCGGGGGGTCGACCGCAACACCGTCGTGTTCGACGGTGGCTACCGCAAGGAGACGGCGATCACCGTGGCCGCCGACGGAGGTACGGTCGAGAACCTCACCGTCCACGGCTACAACGCAAACGGGGTGTTCGTGTCGGGTGCCGCCGGAAAGACCGTCGATCCGGCCAGGACGTTCGGCGTCGGCGACGACGTGCTCAAGGGCTGGCGCGTGAGTTATGTCACGAGCTATGACAACGGCCTCTACGGCATCTACGCGTTCGCCTCGCGCTACGGCCGCATCGACCACAGTTACGCCTCCGGTCATCCCGACTCGGGGCTGTACGTCGGTCAGTGCAAACCGTGCGACACCGTCGTCACCGACTCGACGGCCGCCGGCAACGCCATCGGGTACTACGGCACGAACGCGTCGGGTGGTGTGTACGTGATCCGGTCGGTCTTCCGCGGCAATCGGGTCGGTGTCACGCCGAACTCGCAGAAGATGGAGAAGCTCGCGCCGCAGTCCGAAACCGTGGTGGCCGGCAATCTCGTGATCGACAACGACAACCCGCAGAGCCCAGCGGTGCCGAAGGGCGCCTTCGGCCTCGGCATCGCCATCGGCGGTGGGACGCGCAACACCGTGATCCGCAACCGGGTCGAAGGCAACGCTGGCGCTGGGATCATCCTCACGGACCTCGACGACTACCCGCCGGAGAACAACCGGATCGAAGGCAACCTGCTGGCGGACAACGGGGCCGATCTCGCCTGGTCGGTGGCGGCCGGCGCGAAGGCCGCCGGCAATTGTTTCACCGGCAACACCTTCGCCGCGTCGCTGCCGGCCGACATCGAGAGGGTGCTGCCGTGCGACGGCTCGGCGCCGGCCGCGGGCACGCCATCGCTCTTCCGCTCGCCCGCGGCACCGCCCGACGCCAACTACAAGACGCTCCCGGCCCCGCCCGCGCAACCGTCGATGCCTGATGCGAACGCGCCGGCGTCGGTTCCGACGCAGGTGGCGCCCAAGGTCGACCTCGCCACCATCACCGTGCCGGCGCGTCCG
>JAYUAM010000011.1:0-6453 GCA_043741295.1 Acidimicrobiia bacterium | reverse complement strand
TGAACACCGGGTTCGGGGCGTACCGGTTGATGCCCTGCATCGCGGCGATCGCCTCGGGGGCCGGGAGGCGGTCGAGGGCGCGCATCACGAACGTGGAGAAGGCGAGGAACACCCCGCCGCCGAGGGCCGAACCGCCGGCGGCGACGAGGGTGAGGGTGGAGAACGAGCGAGCGGTCATAGGTTCAGTAAGCGCCCTTCCTGCTAGACGAGAAATAGCCGAAACTGCTCGATGCATACGTCATCGTCTACGTTTGCCGTCGATGGACGTGCTCAACGGCCTGCTCGACGGTTCCCGGGCCCGCGGCGCGTTCCTCATCCGTTCGGTGCTCGACCCGCCGTGGGCGATGCGCATCGAGGACGAGGCGCCGCTCACGATCGTGGCCGTCACGCGCGGTCTCGCCTGCGTTGCGCACGCGTCCGGCTCGTCGACGACGCTCGCCGCCGGCGACATCGCCCTCGTGCTCGGGCCCGGTCACTACACCGTGGCCGACGGCCCGGGCACCCGGCCGACGATCGTGATCCACCCCGGCCAGCGCTGCACCACGCTCGACGGGGAACCGCTGGCGATCGCCATGGGGCTCGGCACGCGCACGTGGGGCAACACGCCGACCGGCTCGACCACGATGCTCACGGGCACCTACGAGCACCACAGCACCGTGAGCCGCCGCCTGCTCGACACACTCCCTCCGGTCGTCGTCGTACGGGCGGGGGAGTGGGACAGCCCACTCGTGCCGTTGCTCGCCGCCGAGATCGTGAAGGACGACCCGGGGCAGGAGGTCGTCCTCGACCGGCTGCTCGACCTGCTCGTCGTCGCCGTGCTCCGGGCCTGGCTCGCCCGCCCCGGCGCCGAACCGCCAGCGTGGTGGCGGGCCAGCAGCGACCTGGTGGTCGGACCCGCGCTCCGGCTGCTGCACGAAGACCCGGCCCGGTCGTGGACCGTGGCCGGCCTCGCCCGCCAGGTCGGCGTGTCTCGAGCGAACCTCGCCCGTCGCTTCACGGAGGTCGTCGGCCAACCACCGATGGCGTACCTTGCTGACTGGCGGATGTCGCTGGCCGCCGATCTGCTCGTCCAACCAGGCGCCACGGTCGGGTCGGTCGCGAGTCGGGTCGGTTACGGCAGCCCCTTCGCGCTGAGCGCCGCATTCAAGCGTGTCCACGGCGTGAGCCCGCAGGCGCACCGCCGCCTTCGTCGACCCGACCTCGACGAGCGGGGGACCAACGGCCCTGTCGCCTCGGCCCCGAACCGGTCAGGATCTAGCGGGGACACGAAGCGGGACGACTGACGGAGAGGGGCACGCGATGGCCGGCACGGACCACGGATGCGACGAGTCGGCGCCGACGAGCGCGAGCACGACCCGCTCGAAGATCGCCGTCTTCCTCCTCGACGACCACGAGGTCGTACGTCGAGGAGTGCGAGAACTGCTCGAGTCGGCGGGCGACATGGAGATCGTCGGGGAGGCGGGCTCGGCCGCCGAGGCGCTCGCGCGCATCCCGGCCACGCGCCCGCAGGTCGCCGTGCTCGACGTGCGCCTCCCCGATGGCAACGGCGTCGAAGTGTGCCGGGAGGTTCGCAGCCGCATGCCCGAGGTGCACTGCCTGATGCTCACCTCGTTCTCGGACGACGACGCCCTCATCGACGCGATCATGGCGGGTGCGTCGGGCTACATCCTCAAGCAGGTGCGCGGGAACGATCTGGCTGACGCCGTGCGGCGGGTCGCCCGCGGCGAGTCCCTGCTCGATCCCGCGGCCACCCGCGGGGTGTTCGAGCGTCTGCGCAATCCGGCTCCGGTCGATGGTCGGCTGACCCAGCTCACCGACCAGGAGCGGCGCATCCTCGATCTCATCGCCGAAGGGCTCACGAACCGTGAGATCGGGAAACGGCTGAACCTCGCCGAGAAGACCGTCAAGAACTACGTGTCGAACGTCCTCGCCAAGCTCGGCATGAGCCGGCGCACCGAGGCCGCCGTCTTCGCGACGAAGCTGGCGAACGAGGATCAGCACCGGCGCTGACCGGGGGCGGGGATCGGCCGCCGTCACGCCGGGTCGGTAGAGAGCGGCAGAGGAACCCGCCACTCGACGTGCGTTCCCCCGCCTGATCTCGTGCTCACCCTGCACTCGCCGTGCAGGGCCTTCGCCCGCGCCTGCATGTTGTCGAGCCCGTGCCCGCGGAGCGCGCCGGCCGACACCCCCAGCCCGTCGTCGTCCACAACGAGCCGCACCCCGTCGCTCCCGCTTGCGAGTGTTACGTCGATCGCCGTTGCCCGTGCGTGGCGCGCTGCGTTGGCGAGCGCCTCGCGGGTCACGGCGAGCACGTCGGCTGCTACGCCGGTCGGCAGCGCCGACGTGAGCCCGACCGTCAATGAGGGGGTGAACCCGAGCGCCTGCGCGGCGTCACGAACCGTTCGTTTCATCTCACGGGCGATGACGCCCGGCCCGGCGGCGGCACGGTGGAGCTCGAACACCGCGTGGCGAAGTTCGCGGATGGTGTCGTCGATTCCCTCGACGACCTGCTCGATCCGCTCGTTGGCGGCCGGCTGCGGGAGCGCTGTGGAGGCCTGGAGCGAGAGACCCGAGGCGTACAGTCGCTGGATCACGTTGTCGTGAAGATCGCGGGCGATGCGTTCCCGGTCCTCCGCGAGCAGGAGCGCCTGCTCGGCCCGTCGGAGCGTGCGTTCCGATTCGATGCGGCTGGTGATGTCGCGCACCAGGCAGAGGAACAGGGCGCGTTCCCGGTCGGGGGTCGGCTCCACGACGAGCTCGATGCTCATGACCGAGCCGTCGCGGCGCCCGAGGTCGGTCGTGAACGTGACCCGATCGCATTCGCGCCGCCTCAGCTGCCCGAGCGCGTCCACGATGCCCGCCCCGCCGTCGGGCCGCAGGAGCACGACGATCGAGCGGCCCGCGAGCGATCCCGGTGCGTCACCGAGGAGGCGGGCAGCACCGCGGTTTGCGTAGCGCACGTGGCCTTCGTCGTCGAGCAGGAACACCCCGTCCGCGCTCGCATCGAGCGCGGCGCTGATCCGGTCTCGATCGGCCTTCAACTCTCGCTGGGCGCTGATGTCGCGAACGCTGGCGATCGTGTAGGTCCGCCCGCCGACGGTGACCGGACTCAAGCTTACGGCGACCGGCAGGTGCGAGCCGTCGCGCCGGCGGGCGGCGAGCTCGAGATCGATGCCCATGGGGCGGACGCCCGGCTCCCGTGCGTAACCGTCTCGTAGGCCGCGGTGGCGGGCCCGTAGCTCGTCCGGGACGAGCAGCTCAAGCGTCTGGCCTACCAGGTCCTCGCGGTCGTAGCCGAACATCGACTCGGCGCGTCGGTTCACGAGCACGATCCGTCCGAGGTGGTCGACGAGCACCGTGCCGTCCGGGGCGGATTCCAGCAGTGCGTCCGACAGCTCGGCGAGCGATGGGCCGTCGTCGCGGATCGGGGGAGCGGGCTCCATCGCCCCATCCTCCCCGCCGACGGCGGACCCGGCAACTGCCAAAGGGCCCGGACGTTCGGCCCTGCCGGCCGCGGGCGAACGGCGCGATCGTCGAGACATGACCAACGTGATCTCCCCATCTACGCATCAGTCATCCGATTCGGGCCGCTCGCCACAGCCGCGGGACGTGCTCGTGGTCGGCGTCGACGGGTCCTCCGCTAGCAGGAAAGCTCTCGACTTCGCGATTGGCGAGGCCCAGCGCCGGCACGCCACGCTCGAGCTCTACCACGCGTTCGACATCCCGATCTACGCGGCGGATCCGACCGGGGCGGTGTTCGCCGCCGTCGACCAGACCGAGCTGCATGACGCCGCCGAGGCGGTGGTGCGCCGCGAGGCGCAGTACGTCGCGGGCGTTGCGCCCGACCTCGGCGTGCAGACGGTGGTGCGTCAGGGCTCGGCTGGCGCGCTGCTGGTCGAGGCGTCGAAGAGGGCGGACATGGTCGTGGTAGGCGCTGCGCACCACTCGGCCCTCGCTCGCCTGGTCATGGGCTCGGTGAGTCACAACCTGCTCCACCACGCGGCGTGTCCCGTCGCCATCGTGCCGTCCCCGGCGCCCTCGAACGAAACGGAGTGACCATGCACAAGATCGTGGTTGGTGTCGACGGATCCATCCCTTCGCGTCAAGCGATGGACTGGGCGTGGGACGAAGCAGTGCTCTCGAAGGCAACGCTGCACCTCGTGCATGCGTGGAGCGCACCCTTCCCCGTCGATCAGCGCGTCACCGTGAGCGAGCCCGTCGAGCTCGTGAAGTTGGACGCCGCGGTGCTGCTCGACGGCGAGGCGGCGGCGCTCATCGATCGCAAGCGGCCAGCGGTGGGCGCCGCGTCGCGTCCACCCGTGCACGCTGTCCTTCGCGAGGGGCCGCCGGCAGACGAGCTCGTACGCGAGGGCGAGGACGCCGATCTTGTCGTCGTCGGCTCCCGTGGCCGAGGTGGCCTCCTCTCACTCATCCTTGGCTCGGTCGCACACGAGGTGTCAGATCACGCCACGTGCCCGGTGGTCGTCGTACCCGGCCGTGCCGGCGAGACCGATGCGGGGCGCTCGTGAGGGCCCACCAGCTCCTGCCGGTCGGCTCGCTCGACGAGCTCAGCCTGGGTGGATCGTGATCGATCCGATCTCGATCTCCGGGCGCCGCGTCGTGGCCGGCGATGCCGGTCGGGGCTTCCACCCGCTGGGCTACCTCTGATCGCGCGCCGGAAGCTGGCACGGCGCTCAGACGTAGCCGAGCAAGCGACCCTCGGCGGCGAGCTCGTCGCGGTACGCAGGATGGGCGATGGCGATCAGGGCCTTCGTGCGCTCGGCGATCGATCGACCGCGGAGCTCGGCGACCCCGTACTCGGTGACGACCTTGTCCACCGTGTTCTTCATGGTCGTGACGGCCGAGCCGGTGGGCAGCTGACTGCAGATCGCCGACACCTCTCCATCGCGCGCCGTCGAGCGGGCGACGATGAAGCCCTGACCGCCGTTGGAGAACATGGCGCCCCGGGCGAAGTCGGCCTGACCTCCGCTCGACGACCAGTAGCGGGGTCCGATCGTCTCGCTCGCGCACTGCCCGAGGAAGTCGACGGAGAGCGTGGCGTTGATCGAGACGAAGTTGTTCTCCTGGGCGATGATCCGCGGGTTGTTCACGTAGCTCACCGGCCACAGCTCGACGGCCGGGTTGTCGGCGAGGAACTCGTAGAGCCGACGGGTCCCGAGGGCGAACGTACCTACCACCTTTGTACGGTTGAGGATCTTGTCGACGCCGTTGACCACGCCTGCGTCCACGAGATCGATGAGCCCGTCGGAGATCAGCTCCGTGTGCACGCCCAGGTTCCGGTGGTCGCGCAGACTGGCGAGCACCGCGTTGGGGATCGCCCCGATGCCCGTCTGGATCGTGGCGCCGTTCGCGATCCGCTCGGCGACGTGACGGCCGATGACCGTGTCGATGTCGTCCGGTCGGGCGGGCTCGACCTCCACGAGCGGGTAGTCGGCCTCGCACCAGCCGACGACCTGGGAGAGGTGCAACTGATTCCGGCCGAACGAGCGGGGCATCTGCCGATTGACCTCGACGAAGAAGCGGGCGCGACCGATGAAGCTGGCCACGTAGTCGGCGCTCGTTCCGAGCGACAGGTAGCCGTGGCGGTCGGGCGGCGCGGCCGACACCACGACGAGTGGGTCCGGGCAGCGGAGCCGGATCAGCGCGGGGACCTCGCTGAAGTGGTTCGGGACGAGATCGACCGTTCCCCGGGCGAAGCACTCCCGGGTGATAGGGGAGAGGAAGTAGCTGACGTGGTGCAGACGGTCGGGCCACGCGCCGCGCAGGTAGCGACGGTCATGGAGCGCGTGCATCTGATGCACCTTCACCCCGCGCAACTTCTCGACGTGGGCCTCGAGCGCATCGAGCACGGTCACGGGCTCGCCGTTGGCGATCGGCACCACGATGTCGCTCCCGTCGGCCACATGGTCCAGGACGTGTTCGGCGGTCGTGGGCGGCGGCGGGGTCACGGCGTCGAGTATGGCCGCTCGATCTGTGGCCGGCGGCGATCGGCCCGGCGGCCGAGCCCGATCGCCCAGGTTGCGTTTGCGTCGGCGGAACGGGGTGCTTGCCTCGGGCGGGGCCGTTCGTCGATAGTTCGTCGAGCGGTGCAGCCGGGGGCTGCCCACCACTGAAAGGGAGAAGGCCATGGCGTTCGACGGTGAGGCGTTCGTACAGGAGATCCGCCAGGAGCTGACCGACTCCGGTCGCACGCTCGACCGGGCCGTGATCGTCGAGAAGATCGTCGATGGCACGGCGACCGCCAACGAGCTGGTCGGCTGGGCCCGGCAGCACTACTGGGGCGTCACGTATCACACCCGTCGCGTGCTGTCGGCGTGGGTCACCCGCATCCCCTACGAGATGACCGACAGCGTCATCGAGAACATCTCCGAAGAGGTGCTCGGCACCGTCTCGAAGTCGGGGTTCGGTCACCTGCACTGGCTGTTCGAGTTC
>JAYUAM010000010.1:0-2735 GCA_043741295.1 Acidimicrobiia bacterium | reverse complement strand
TGCCGAGCACCACACCGGCCGGCTCGGTCCAGGTCGCCTCGGCGATGGCGCGGGCCAATCCGAAGTCGGCGATGCGCAGCCGTCCGTCCTCGCCGAAGAGCAGGTTCGCCGGCTTGATGTCGCGGTGCACGAGGCCACGACGATGGGCGTACTCCAGGCCGCGCGCCGTCTCGAGCCCTACGATCAGCGCCTGCGACGGGCTCAGGCGGCGGCCGCGGTCGAGCATCGCCCGCAGGCTCCCGCCGGCCAGGTACTCGGTGACGAGGTAGGGCAGGCCGCCGGCACCGGGCGGGCCGTCGGTGCCCCAGTCGAACACGGCGAGCACGTTCTGATGGCTGAGGGCGGCGGCCGACTGGGCCTCGGCGCGGAACCGACGGAGGAACGACGGGTCGTCGGCCAGCCCGCGGTGCAGCACCTTCACGGCCACGCGGCGCGAGAGCTGCACGTCGTCAGCCAGGTACACGGTGGCCGACGCTCCGGCCCCGAGGGGCTCGAGCAACCGGTAGCGGCCGCCGAGCATGCGGCCGATCATCTCGTCGCGAACGTCGTCGCCAAAGGGCATCATTGCGCCTGCCACCGTAGTTCCGACGTGCCCACCAACGGCGGCACAGTGCACAATGGGCAGGTGGCAGCCACCGTCGACCAGGCCAAGTCCGCGCCAAAGGGCCGCCGACTGAGCATGATGAACATCGGCATGACGCTCATCGTCGCCGCTGCGCTCGGGCTCATCGTGCTCGGGTTCGCGTCAGCCACGACGGGCGACAAGTCGACGACGATCAACGACCCGGCCGTCGATCGGGTGCAGCCGGCGCCGGGCGATCTCGTGCTCCGCCAGTCCGAAGTGGGCATCTACCTCGCCGCCGGCTACCGCGGCATCCTGATCATCGACGGCCAGGAGATCCCCACCTTCGAGATCACCGCTAGCGACACGGGCTCGGCCACCCCGTTCGACAAGATCGTCGACGCCCGTTACGACCCCGGTCAGCACACCGTGCTCTTCACGCCGCAGGTGGGCTCGACCGTGCAGGCGTTCAGCCCCGGCCGACACAAGGTCACGGCCATCTTCTGGCGCGATCGCGTCGAGGCACGCGAACAGGGCCGCTCGGTGACCTGGTTCTTCAGCGTCAGCTGAGCGTCGTTCGCTTCGTGCTTGCGGTGCCCGCCTCCGGCGGTCCGGGCTCGCCTCCGGTGCTCGGCACTCGCTGCGCTCGGCGCTCGCCGAACCTTCGCTCGGGCACGACCCCTTCGCATCGACGCAGGACGAACTGTCCCGGATTGAAGACGTATGGGTCTCCAAACCGGGACAGTTCGTTCGACTCGCTACTCCGGATTGAAGACGTATGGGTCTCCAAACCGGGACAGTTCGTTCGACTCGCTACCCCGCCGCGCTCAGCTCGGGAGCTCCCCGGTAGCGAGGAGCACTGCGAAGCCGGCCTCGTCGAGGACGGGCACACCGAGCTCGGTCGCCTTCGTCACCTTCGACGCGCCGGGCTCCTCGCCGACGACGACCGCTGTCGTCTTCTTCGACACGCTGCCCGGGCTCTTGCCGCCGCGGTCCTTGATCGCCGCCTCGGCCTCCTCGCGCGTGTAGCCGGCCAACGTGCCGGTGACGACGACGGCCTTGCCGGCGAGCACCTGCGGCAGCACCGAACGTTCGACCTTGCCGAACTCGACGCCGGCAACCCGCAGCTTCTCGACCATCTCGCGATGGCGCGGTACGGCGGCCCAGCGCACGATCGACGCAGCGATGATCGAACCCACGCCCTCGACGGTGGCGAGATCGGGCTCGGTCGCATCGAGCACGGCGTCGAGGTTGCCGAACGCCTTGGCCAGCGCCTCGGCGGCGGACGGGCCGAGGTGCTTGACGCCGAGCCCGACGAGCAGGCGCGGCAACGGTCGGTCCTTCGAACCCTCGATGGCGGCGAGCAGGTTGTTCACGCTGATCGTGCCGAAGCCTTCGAACTCGAGCAGGCGTTCACGTTCGAGCGTGTAGATGTCGGCGGGGTCGGACACGAGCCCGGCCTGGGCGAGCAACATCACCGTGCGGTCGCCGAGGCCTTCGATGTCCATCGCGCCGCGGGACGCGAAGTGGATGATGCTCTGCTCGCGCTGGAATGGGCAGTCGGGCTCGACGCACCGCGTGTCGGCCTCGCCCTCGGGCCGCACAAGCGTGCTCTTCAGCGCGCACGGGCAGATGGTGGGGAACGCCCACGGCATGCTGCCCTTCGGCCGTAGTGAGAGCACCGGGCCGACGACTTCGGGGATCACGTCGCCGGCCTTGCGCACCACCACGGTGTCGCCGGGCCGCACGTCCTTCAAACGCACCTGGTCCTGGTTGTGGAGCGTGGCCATGCCGACGGTGGACCCGCCAACGAACACCGGCTCGAGCACGGCGAACGGCGTGGCCCGGCCGGTGCGACCGATCGACACCTGGATGTCGCGCAACACCGTGGTGCGCTCCTCCGGCGGAAACTTGTAGGCGATCGCCCAGCGCGGCGCCTTCGAGGTGAACCCGAGCTTCTCGCGCTGGGCGAGATCGTCGACCTTCACCACGACCCCGTCGATCTCATACGGCAGGTCGTGACGGTGCTCGGCCCAGTGGCGACAGAGCTCGGCGACCTCGGCCAGCGTGTCGAGCACGCGCATCTCCGGGTTGACGGGGAAGCCGAGCGACGCGAGCCACTCCATCGTGCCGTGGTGCGAGGTGAACTCCGGCCCGCCGACGACCTCGCCCA
>JAYUAM010000009.1:0-6467 GCA_043741295.1 Acidimicrobiia bacterium | reverse complement strand
CACGCCACCACCTGTCGGACCGTCGAACGGCGTGACCCGACCTGGACCGGCAGTCGCTGCGCCCGACGATCGGCCGGCCGGGCGCAGCCGGTCGAACGTCGGATGCCGCTTCAACCGGCGGGCGTCTAGCCGGTCGTGGTCGGGCCGGCCGCACTCGTGGCCGAACCGGCCGCAGCAGTGGTCACCGGGGCGCCGCCACCCACCGTTGTCGTGGTGGGCTTGCTGCTTGAACCGCACGCGGCGGTGGTCATTGCGCCGGCCAGAACCATGGCCGCTGCGAGTAGTCGGACGCGCATGTCGTCTCCTTCGGGGGTTGGGGTGGTGGAGATGTCGACGCGCAACCGGCGTGACGCCGGCCCCACGCCCGACATCCCACGAAGAGGTACCCCGGGTCGGCTCGTCTAGTCATTCGCGACCCGATCTGACCGCGCACGGCAGGCGTCATAGGTCACGCCGTGCGCGACGCCATACGCACGCCGAACATCGCCGGGCGCATGGTTCGCACTCCCGTGCCGCGTTTGGTTCACCGGTGGTTCACAACATCGAGGTCGCGGAAGGTCGTAGCCGTCATGCGCGTGCTGCTGGTGGAAGACGACGGGTCACTGGCTGACGTGCTCCGACGCGGCCTCATAGACGCGGGGTTCGCCGTCGATCAGGCCGGCGACGGCGGCGAGGCGCTGGACAAGGCGGCGATCACCGCGTACGACGTCGTGGTGCTCGATCGTGACCTACCTGTCGTGCAACCTGCTCGTGCGTCAGCCGAGCCGGTGGCGCCTGCTCGGCGGCAAGCTCCTGGCCCTGATCGTGCTCGTCTGCATCTCGGCCGTCGCCGCAGGTCTCGTCGGCACGGGCGTTGCCTACCTCGTTGCGCCGGGCGCCGGCGTCTCGACCGCCGCGTGGTCGTTGTCGTCTCTCGTACCCCGGATCACCGGGCTCGCCGCCGGGCTCGCCGGATGGGCCGCCATCGGGGCGTTGCTCGCCACCGTGCTGCGCTCGGTACCGGCGGCCATCGGCATCGCCGTCGGCTGGGCCCTACCGGTCGAGACCATCGTGAGCGCCACCTGGAAGGCCGGCAAGGCCTGGTTCCCCGGCGGCGTCTTCGAGGCGATCGCCTCGCACGGTTCGAGCTCGCTCACGTTCAGCCGGGCGCTGCTCGTCGGCCTGCTCTACCTCGCCGTCGCCATCGGCGCCGGACTCACCGTCTTCACCCGCCGAGAAGTCACGGCGTGACGGTCACCATCGGTCATCGTGCGTTACGTAACGGCCGGTGACTCGTCGTCGACGAGACGTGTCGACGACACGGCTCCGGCCGCTGCGCGTCGGCGGGCCAGCGGCCAGAGGGCGAAGCCGATGAGGATCGCCAGCAGGTGACCCCACGACGAGTAGTCGCCGCCGCGCAGCGCCGCCAACGCCCACACCACGAGCGCCGCCGCCGCCGGCACGCGCCAGCGGCGCGGCAGGCGGTAGACGAGTAGCGCGGCAAGGCACAGGGTGCCGTACGAGTAGCCGACGTCGATCGTGCGCGTGAGGCGTCGGCTGACCCACCCGGAGTTGACGGCGACGCTGAGCCCGGCGGCGGTGAGCAACGTCGCGCCGACGTGCCCCGTCACGAAGGCCACGAGCCACCGGCCCGTGCCGAGCCACAGCTCGAGGGGTGCCATCACGAGTACCGCGAAGGCGACGACGCCGAGCTTGCTCGCCAAGCCATCGGGCGGCAGCCAGAACGCGCTGCTCACGAGCACCGGCAGCGGATTGCGCCCGAGCTGATTCAGGTTCGTGCTCGCGGCGCGGAGCAGCGCCTGCTGACGCCGGGCTGTCGTCGTCACGAGCACAAGGCTCGTGGCCGACAGGATGCACAGGTACGTAGTGGTCGCCCGGGCCTGCCAGGGCCGGCCGATCCAGCGGCGCGCCGCGTGGGCCGCACGGCGAACGCGCGGCTCAGCGAGCGACCCGCCCGTCATTTGAGGATGTTGACCGCGCGGGCGATCACGAGGGCGACGGTGGAGAGCGACACGACCGACTGCAGCATCATCGTCATCTTCACCCACGTCGCCATCGGGAGCACATCGGTGGGGCTGAAGGCGGTGGCGTTGGTGAACGAGACGTAGAGGTAGTCGGCGAACCGCGGTTCCCAGTCGGGGGGCGCCAGATCCGGGCTCGTCATCTGCGGGAACAGGAAGTCGGGAACGCCCTCCACGCCGTGGGCCCGAGCCGCCGGTCCGCCCCGATCGAGCTCCCAATACCAGAGTCCGAACACGATGACGTTCGTGGCCCAGATGGCGCCACCCGAAAGCAGCAGCGGACCGGCCGTCGAGCCGAAGCGCCCCTCGACCACCCGCAGAATCAGCCGGCCGGCCGAAACGGCATTGGCCAGGCTGAGCACCACGGTGAGGCCGATGCTGGCGGCGCGCACATGGGACGATCGACGCTCGATGCGCGTCGGATTGACGAGCACGAGGCCGGCGAGAAGGACCGCGCCGATCCCCGGCAGCAGCCACCACGGCGGCAGGACGAGCCGGTGCGGCAGCGCGAGCTGCAGCACGATGGCGACGGCGACGGCCGACGTGACCATCCACCGTCGCTCGCCCCTCGTGCTCGACCGCCACGCCGGCACCGCCAGACGTTGGACGTCGCCGGCCAGCCGACCGGTCCGGTTGATCGCCCACTCGATCGCCCGGAGCGCCTGGAGGTGATCGTCGTCGGTCGGCCTCGCATCGGCGACGCCGGGGGGAGCGCCGTCGTCCGGCGGTGGCGCGTCGTCGGGGTCGGTCACGGCCTCAGTCTGGCGCGCGATGACCGCGCGACGAGTGCGCGCTGACGCGAAGCGCGCCGGCGCGCCGTTCACCATCCCCGCTCGCGCATCGCCGCGTTCGTAGGCTTGGTCGACCACCAACGACAAGAAGGTACTGCTGATGGCAACCGGACGCTTCGTGCTCGACAAGGGCCGGACGGGCAAGTTCCGCTTCAATCTCCACTCGACGAATGGCCAGATCATCGCGACGAGCGAGACCTACGAGACCAAGCGCGCCGCGCTCGGCGGCATCGCCGCGGTGCAGAAGCTGGCGGGTGCCGCCCGCATCGACGACCGCACCGAGGCCACGGCTCCGGTCAAGAAGGCCACCGCGAAGAAGTCGGCGGCAAAGAAGGCCGCGGCGAAGAAGTCGCCGGCGCAGCGCACCACCGCTCGCAAGACCGCCGCCCGCAAGGTGCCTGCCGCCGCCCCGACCGCCGCCCCGACAGCCTGACGGGAACGCCGACGGGCTCACGCCGAGCGTGAGCCCGTCACCGGCCATTCGACCCCGTCAGCGACGCCACCGTCCGTTTCCCGTTCCGGGTGCACGAGGGGTTCCACGGGCAGCCGGGTGACCGGCCCGGGGCGAGGGCCGTCGGCGTAGAGTGCCGGCGATGAACGAGGTCTTCGCCGTCGGCGGACTGCTCAGCGCCTTCGGCCTGTCGAGCGCATCGGGACTGAACGCGGGACTGCCGCTGCTCGTCGTCGGGCTGCTCGCCCGCACCGGCCACCTCGATCTCGGCCCGTCGTACTCGTCGTTGCGCTCGACGCCCGTGCTCGTCGTCGTCGCCGTCCTGTTCGTCGTCGACCTCGTCGGCGACAAGATCCCCGGTGTCGACCACGTCCTGCACACGATCGGACTGGCCGTACATCCGATCGCCGGCGCGCTCGTGTTCGCCAGTCAGGCCGGCGTCGCCCGCCACGTCCCGAGCTGGCTGGCGATCGTGCTCGGGCTCGTGACCGCGGGCGGGTTCCACGCCACCCGCGCCGCGATTCGTCCGGCCGCCACCGTGATGTCGGCCGGCCTGGCCAACCCGGTCCTGTCGGTGCTCGAGGACGTCAGCTCCGGCGTGCTCGTGGCGCTCGCGCTGATGCTCCCGGTCCTCGCTGCGCTCGCCGTCGTCGTGTTGGCGATCGCCGCCTCGCGGGTCGTTCGCCGGCTCCACCGGGGACTGCGCTGGTTCGCCCGCCTCGGCAGCGACGAACGGCCGATCGACCTGACGGTCGACGCGGTCAGGCGAGCACGTCCTTCGTCGTGAAGCGGGCCCAGGCCAGGCTCCCGAACACGACCACGTAGAGACCCTGCAACGCGAGGTTGCGCCCGATACCGCCCCACTGAATGCGGGTGCGCATCAGGTCGGTGTAGCTCAACCAGTGGTCGGTGAAGAGCCACGGATGCAGATGAGCCGTCTGCGGCAACGTGTCGAGCACACCGACGAGGATGAACACGCCGAGGGTGCCGGCCATCGCGCCGACCGGCACGTCGGTGAGCGTCGAGATGAACAGGCCGATCGCCGCCAGGCCGAGCAACGACGCGCCGATCAGCACGGCGGCGAGCGAGATGCGGAGCATCCCCTGCACGAGCGGCAGCGTGTCGCCCGACAAGGTGGTGACGCGGCCGACCGGGAAGACGATGACCCCGGTGATCAGCCCAGCCAAGGCCACGACGAGCGTGGCGGCGAGGCAGAACGCGGCTGTGGTGATCCCCTTGCTCATGAGTAGGCGCGAGCGACCGGCGGGCCGGGTGAGCACGTAACGCAGCGTGCCGAGGCTGCCCTCGCCGGCCACGCTGTCGCCCGCGACGACCGCGACGGCCATCGGCAGGAAGAACGGCAACGTCACCGTGAGACCGGCGAGCACGGCGAACACGCCGTTGTGGGTTATCTGCGAGAGAAAGCTCGGCCCCTCACCGGTGTCGGGCCCGCCGGCGTAGCGAACGACGAGGGTGATGACGACCGGCACCGCCATGAGCGCGGCGAGCATCGCCTGCGTCCGTCGCCGCCGGAACAACGTGGCGAGCTCATTGAGCAACATCGAAGCCCTCCCCGGTGAGCGCCACGAACGTGTCCTCGAGGCTCGGCCGTTCCACGGCGAAGCCACGCAGGCCCACGCCCTGTTCGACGAGCGCGCGACTCAGATCCTCCGGCACCATCGCGTCGAACGCCGCCGACACGTGCGGGCCTTCGACCTGGGGCACGAGCCCGCGGCCGCGAAGGACGGCTACCGCCCGGTCGGTGTCGTCGGTCTCGATTCGTACCACGTTCGCGGTTGATGAACGTAGGGCGGCGAGTTCGCCCTGGGCGACAAGCCGACCGGCACTCATCACCGCCACATGCGTGCACACCTGCTCGATCTCGGCGAGCAGGTGGCTGGAGAGGAACACCGTCGTGCCGTCGGCCGCCAGCTCGCGCACAAGGTGGCGGATCTCGCGCGTGCCTTGGGGGTCCATGCCGTTCGTCGGCTCGTCAAGGATGAGCAGTTCCCGCGGTCGCAGCAGCGCATTGGCGAGACCGAGACGCTGACGCATGCCGAGCGAGTACGCCTTGTAGTGCTTGTCGCCAGCAGCCGTCAGGCCGACGCGAGCGAGGGCCTCGTCGATGCGAGCACGACGCGTGCGGCGCTGGCCGTCGGGACCCGTCGCGTCGAGACGCCAGAGGTTTTGACGACCGCTCAGCCAGGGGTAGAACGCCGGCCCGTCGATCAGCGCGCCGACCGCGGGAAGGACCTGGCGCGCCGCGCCGGGCACCGGTCGCCCGAGGAGGCGAACCTCGCCTTCGTCGGGCGAGAGCAGGCCGAGGAGCATGCGAATGGTCGTCGTCTTGCCTGAGCCGTTCGGTCCGAGGAACCCGAACACCGACCCGGTCGGCACGGCGAGGGCGAGGTCGGCGACGACAGTCGAGCGACCGAACCGCTTCGTCAGGCCCGAGGTCGCGATCGCTCCGTCGCTGGCGACGTGCAGCGCCCGCGTCGCACCGACCGACGATTCGGCGAGCGCCGTCATGGGCGCAGCCCTTGAAAGGGACGGCTCATTTGGCGGCGGCCACGGCGGCGACGAGGGCGTCGGGCGTCAGCGCGGCGACAGCCACCCTGCCGTCGTCGAGCACGAGCACGTTGACGAGCGACGTCGAGATGAGATGGGCCGAGTGGCTGCCGACCGTGATCGCCGGCGAGTTGGCGAAGAGCGACTGCAGCTGGCCGCCGAGGTCGACGCCGCTGACGATCGCGACCGACTCCCAGGCCGTGCCGATCGTCGTCACGTTCGGATGGCTACCGGCCGGCGCGTCGCTCGTGGCGGCGGACGGGTCGGCGGCGCCGGCGACGCGGCGCGCCCGCTCGTGGTGCCCGCCCTCGCCCTGACCGCCGAGCGGCAGGAGCTGGGTCGGATCCGACACCTGCTCGACCGTTGCCCCAGGAGGTGGCGTGAAGGCGAACGTCGACGGCGACGGCTTGTCCAGCGACAACGACGTGAACGCCACGGTGAACGCCGCGCTGTTCGTCGCCCGGGCGTCGATGCGCACGGCCAGCGGCAGGCCGGTGGCGGCGTCGACGGAGATCGTGCCGTCGGCCACCGTCGAGCTCGTCGACTTCGGGGCCACGACCAGTTCGTACACCGGCCGGCCCGCCACGTAGCCGGGCGTGCGCACCGTCACATCGGTGGTCGGGTCGATCGACTTCA
>JAYUAM010000008.1:0-6470 GCA_043741295.1 Acidimicrobiia bacterium | reverse complement strand
ACGGCGCGGCCGCACGGCTGGCTGCCGAACGGTCGATCGGTGGATGGCTGGTGACGATGACGCACACCGATCTGGTCGCCATCGCCTACGTCACGGCGACGGCGAGCTGACCGCTTCCGCGTCGACCTCGGAGCGATTGTCGCGCCCGACGCGACAATCGCTCCGGAGTTCCGGTGCGGCATCCCAACCGGGGGTGCCGCCGAGCGGGTAGGGCCGCGCGCAGGTAGCGTCCGGAGATGGCTGTGCGCACGTCCAATCTCTGGCGCTGGGCAACGATGTCGGCGGCGACCCTGCTGGTTCTCAGTGCCTGTGGCGATCCGCCGCGACGGTCGGCTCCGGCGACGACCGCGCCGACGTCGTCGACAGTCGCCTCGGCGGCCACCACGGCGCCACCGCGCTCGGCTGCGCTAGGCGCGGCGTCGTCGACGGCACCGGCATCGGCGGCGGCGACGACGCCGGTCGAGGATCACCAGCACAGCGTCCTGGCCGGATCCGCGACGGGCGACTCGCCGTGCGAGCAGTCGGGCGCGCCGCTGTCCGAAGGCCAGTCGGTGGACGGTCACGGCGCCCGCGGCATGGCTGTGCCTACACCCCTCACCCGGGAGCAGCGCACGCAACTCGAAGAGCAGCAGGCCACGGCGCGCTCGGTCGCGCTGCGCTTCCCGACCGTCGCCGAGGCCGAAGCGGCCGGCTACCAGCCATCCACCTCGTACGTGCCGTGCATCGGCGCGCACTACACGAACCTCGCCTACGTCGCCCGGTTCGATCCGGCGAACCCGTCCGAGCTGCTCTACGACGGCACGGCACCGACGTCCAAGATCGTCGGGTTGAGCTTTCTGATCTGGCATCCGGGCGGCGAGCCGGAAGGCTTCGCCGGCAAGAACGACCACTGGCACCAGCACAACACGAACGGCGGCCTGTGCCTCGACGCCGCGGGCGTCGTCGTCGGTGGCGAAGGCACGTCCGATGCCGACTGCCACGCCCGCGACGGAACGAAGCGTGAGCTGCCCGACGTGTGGATGGTGCACGACTGGGTCGTGCCCGGGTGGGAGTGCACGTGGGGGGTGTTCGCCGGCGAGTGCCCCGAGCTCGGCGGCACGATGGGCCACGACGCCTGGTCGTGACGACGGGTTGCTGAGCGTTGGGGCACTACCGTTGGTGGCCATGATCGGTGGATCGGTGGCAGTGTCCGAGGTTCGCGCGTGATCCCTGTCGTCACGCCCGAGCACATGCGCGCGGTCGACGCCGCGTCCACCGTTCCCGTCGAGGAGCTGATCGAGCGGGCCGGTGCCGCGGTCGCCCGGGCGGCGGTGCGCATGATGGGCGGCACGTACGGGCGTCGCGTCGTCGTGCTTGCCGGCAAGGGCAACAACGGGGCCGACGGGCGCGTCGCCGCTCACCGCCTTGCGGTCAGGGGCGTCCACGTCACCGTCGTCGACGCCGACGAGCAACCCGAGACGGTGCCGCCATGCGACCTGCTCATCGACGCCGCCTACGGCACCGGGTTCGACGGCATCTGGTACGGGCCGCACCCGGGCGGTGCGCAGGTGCTCGCCGTCGACATCCCCTCCGGGGTCGACGGGCTCACCGGGCGCGCCGGCGACGGCGTCGTCGCGGCCGACCGGACCGTCACGTTCGCGGCGTTGAAGGCGGGTCTGCTGTTCGCCCCGGGGAGCCTGCTGACCGGGACGCTCGAAGTCGCCGACATCGGGCTCGATGTCGGGGCGGTCGGTCGGGTCGACACGTGGCTCGTCGAAGAGGCCGACGTCGCGGAGTGGGTGCCGCGCCGATCGGCCGACGCCCACAAGTGGCGTTCGGCGGTGTGGGTGATCGCCGGCTCGGGCGGGATGATGGGCGCTGCCCACCTAGCGGTCCGCGCCGCCCAACGCAGCGGCGCGGGCATGGTGCGCGTGTCGACGCCGGGCTATGCCACCGACCCGCTGGCGCCCCAGGAAGCGGTGCGCCACATGCTCGCGCCCACCACGTGGGCACCCGAGGTGCTCGCCGATCTCGACCGCTTCCACGCCGTGGTGGTAGGGCCTGGGCTCGGGCGCTCGGACGAGACCACCGGCAACGTGCGCCAGCTCGTCGCCCGCTCGCCGTTGCCGGTCGTGGTCGACGGCGACGGCCTCTTCGCGCTCGCCTGGAACCCCGAAGGCCCGGCGGCGGTCGTGCGCGACCGGCAGGCCGCCACGATCCTCACGCCGCACGACGGCGAGTTCGCGCTGCTGCGCGGGGCTCGCACGGGCGCCGACCGGATGGCCGCAGCGCGCAGCCTCGCTGCCGATCTGCGCTGCGTCGTCCTGCTCAAGGGCCCAACCACGATCGTGGCCGAGCCGCACGGGCGGGTGCTGCTCGTGGCGTCCGGTGACGAGCGGTTGGCCACGGCTGGCACGGGCGATGTGCTCGCCGGCATCATCGGCGCGCTTGTGGCCCAACAGGTCCCCGAGTTTGAAGCGGCTGCCGCGGGCGCGTGGATCCACGGGCGCGCCGCACGATCCGGAGTAGCTCGTGGTCTCGTGGCCGGCGATCTGCCCGACCTGATTCCACCCGTCCTCGCCGCACTCTGACAGCGCTGGTCCGGACGCTGCGGTGGTGAGGTCCGGCATCGGCACGCACGAGCGGTGGGCGTGGGCGACGGTCGATCTCGATGCAGTGCGCCACAACGTCGGGGCGCTGCGGCGAGTGGCTGACGGGGCGATGGTCTGGGCGGTAGTCAAGGCCGACGCCTACGGGCACGGTGCGGTTCCCGTGGCCCGGGCGGTGTGCGATGCGGGCGCCGCTGGGCTCGCTGTCGCACTGGTGCAGGAGGGACTCGAGCTGCGCGCCGCTGGCATCGGTGCACCGATCCTGGTGCTCGCCGAACAGCCGCCCGGACTGATCGGCGACCTCGTCGCGGCCGACCTGACCCCGACGGTGTACTCGTCGGCGGCGATCGACGCGCTAACGGCGGCAGCGGTCGCCGCCGGTCGTCGGGTCGATGTCCACGTGAAGGTCGACACGGGGATGCGACGGGTCGGCGTGACGCCGGGTGGCGCACCCGCACTCGTCGACCGGGTGCGTCGTGAACCCGCGCTCCGACTGGCCGGCGTGTTCACCCATCTCGCGATGGCCGACGAGCCCGACGATCCGGGAACCGCGGCGCAGCTCACGCTCTTCGACGAAGTGCTCGCGTCGCTCCGGCTGGAGCCCGATGTGATCGTGCACGCCGCCAACTCCGCGGGGCTGCTCGCCCACCCCGGCGCCCGCCGTCATGCGGTGCGCACCGGCATCGCGTTGTACGGCATCGCTCCCGGCCCGGGCGTCGCGTCGCATGTCAGAAGCGCCGAGCTACGCCCAGCGCTCTCGTTGCGGGCGCGGGTCTCGTTCGTCAAGCGCGTCGCGCCGGGCGATGCGATCTCCTACGGGTGGCGTCACCGTTTCGAACGCGCGACCACCGTCGCGACTGTGCCGATCGGGTATGCCGACGGCGTACCTCGCCGGTTCTCGTCGGTCGGTGGCGAGGTGCTCGTCGGCGGTTCGCGTCGGCCGATCGTCGGCGTGGTCACGATGGATCAGCTGATGGTCGACTGCGGCGACGACGAGGTCGCGGTCGGCGACGAGGTCGTGCTCATCGGTCACCAGGGCGCACACGAGATCACGGCGACCGAGTGGGCCGACCGCCTCGGCACCGTCGCCTACGAGATCGTCTGCGCCATCTCGGCCCGTGTGCCGCGCCGCTACGTCGGAGACGCCGCCAACGACGCGGCCGTGTCAGGTAACGCGGAGCCCGGCGACCGACCGGCAGCGTGACCGGTTGACCCCGCCCACTACGATCTCGCCCGTGCCCACCCCGCTCGAGGTCGCGGCCGCCGAGGCGGCGACCTGTACCCGATGCCGTCTCGCCGAGGGTCGCACGCAGGTGGTGTTCGGAATCGGGAGCCCTACCGCTCGCCTGCTCTTCATCGGCGAGGCGCCGGGCGCTGAGGAGGACCGCCAGGGCATCCCGTTCGTCGGTCGCAGCGGCAAGCTGCTCGACCAGTTGATCGACGAGGAGCTCGGCATGCGCCGCGCCGACGTCTACATCGCCAACGTCGTCAAGTGTCGGCCGCCGGAGAACCGCGACCCGAAACCCGACGAGATCGACGCCTGCCGCCCCTACCTCACGGCGCAGCTCGACCTGATCCGGCCGGCCGTCTGCATCACGCTCGGCCGCTTCGCCGCGCAGTGGTTGCTGAAGACCACCGAGGGGATCATGAAGCTGCGCGGGCGCTCGTATCCGTTCGCCCACGGCGTGCTCATCCCCACGCTGCATCCGGCCGCCGCATTGCGCGGCGGCGCCGAGCCGCTCGCCCAGATGCGGGCCGACTTCGTGCGGGCCAAGCTCGTGCTGCATGCGGCGGCTGACGGCCAGCCGACGGCCACCGAGGTGCCGGGTCAGGGAGACCTGTTCTCGTGATCTGCCTGCGCGCCCCCGACCTCGCGGCCACGGATGCCATCGCCACACGCATCGCCCCACTGCTCCACCGGGGTGACTGCGTGCTGCTCGTCGGCGAGATGGGAGCTGGGAAGACGGCGTTCACGAAGGCGCTCGCCGCCGCGCTAGGTGTGACCGAGGTAGTGACGAGCCCTACGTTCACACTGCTGCACACCTACCTCGGCGAGCGGCTGACGATCCACCACCTCGACGTCTACCGCCTGGAACGCACGGGCGAGCTCGACGATCTGGGCCTTCGCGAACTGCTCGACGAAGCGGTCGTCGTCGTCGAGTGGGGCGATGTCGTGCGCGACGTCCTGCCCGAGGACCGGCTCGAAGTCGGGCTCGCCGCGGCCGGGTTCTCGTCGGGCGAGCCCGACACGGTGCGCTACGTCGAGCTCGACCCGCAGGGTCGTTCGTGGGACGCCCGCTACGACCAAATGGCCGTTGCTCTCGAACGCTGGACCGTGCCGTGCTGATCCTCGCGATCGAGTCGGCCACCGAGCGGGTGGGGTGCGCGCTCGGCGACGGCGAGACCGTGCGTGCCGTGTTCGAGATCACGGGCGAACGCCGTCACGCCGAGAGGCTCGTGCCGGCGATCGACGCGCTGTGCCGCGCCGCCGGGGTGACGTTCGACGACGTCGGGTGCATCGCCGCCGACGTGGGTCCTGGGTTGTTCACCGGCCTGCGCGTCGGGCTCGCCACGGCGCGCGCATTAGCCCATGCGCTCGACGTTCCGGTCGTCGGTGTGTCGAGCCTGGAACTGCTCGCCCATCCGTTGTGGCTCGCCGGCCGCATGGTGGCGTCGGTCATCGACGCTCGGCGCGGCGAGGTGTACTGGCAGCTGTTCCGGCCCGAGGGCGACCACCTCCACTCGCTCGGTCCGGCTCGCTGCGCGCCGCCTGACGAGCTGCTCGGCGAGCTGCGCATCACCGACGAGGCGATGGTGCTCGTGGGCGACGGGGCGCGCCGCTACCGCGACCGGCTCGCCGATCTCAGCGACGCCGTGTGGGCCGACGCCGACCTCGCTCACCCGTCGGCCTCGTCGCTCGTCGTGCTCGCCCAGGTGGCCCGGCTCGCCGGTGCCGGGGGCGAGGCTGCCGACCTCGAACCGATGTACCTGCGAGCACCCGACGCCCAGATCAACTGGGCCACGCGCGCCCTGTCGGCGAGCGACGGAGCGGGAGCGGGCCGGTGAACGCATTGCGGCGCACCGAGTACGAACCGGGCGGCGACCCGGTCGACGTCAAGGTCTCGGTCATGCGCCGCCGTCACCTGCGGGCGATCATGCGCATCGAGCGCCAGGTGTACCCGCGGCCGTGGACCGCCGGCGTGTTCAGCTCCGAGATGGCGGGGCGCGACCGTCGGTACCTCGTCGCCCGCGCCGGCGGGACGGTGGTCGGGTACGGCGGCATGCTCTTCTCGCTTGACGACGCGCACATCACCAACATCGCCGTCGATCCGGCGTGGCACCGTCACAAGATCGGCACGCGCCTTCTGCTCATGCTGTGCCGGGATGCGATCGACAGTGGCTCGCGCAACATGACGTTGGAGGTCCGGGTGTCGAACGTCGGTGCCCAGGCGATGTACCGCCGCTTCGGGTTCGCGCCGGCCGGTGTGCGCGCCCGCTACTACGAGAACACCGAGGACGCCATCGTGATGTGGGCCCACGAGGTCGACAGCCCCGCCTATCGAGATCGACTCCACTCGATCGAGGTGGAGTCGCAACTCGACGGCGGCCGTCGCCCGGGCCCGCGGCACCTGCGATGAGCCCCGCGTCCGTCACGACCGACGCCGGGTCCGGTTCGGCCGCCTCGGCAGCGTTCACGATCGGGCTGCGGGCGCCGGTCGGGCCCGAGACCGTCGTCCTGGCGATCGAAACCTCGTGCGACGAGACGTCGGCCGCGGTGCTGCTCGGCGGGCACGAGGTGCTCTCGAACGTGGTGTCGTCCCAGGTCGACCTGCACGCCGTGTACGGCGGCGTCGTGCCCGAGATCGCCAGCCGCGCCCACCT
>JAYUAM010000007.1:0-2742 GCA_043741295.1 Acidimicrobiia bacterium | reverse complement strand
ATGAGCTGCTGAGACGGCTTCTTCTTCGAGCGGGTACGGCCCTCGGGCTTGCCCCACGGCGACACCGGTGGACGACCACCGGAGGTCTTGCCTTCGCCGCCGCCGAGCGGGTGGTCGACCGGGTTCATGGCCACGCCACGGGTCTGCGGGCCGACGCCCTTCCAGCGGTTACGACCGGCCTTGCCGATCGAGATGAGCTCGTGCTCGGCGTTGCCGACCTCGCCCACCGTCGCCCGACAGTCGATCGGGACGCGGCGCATCTCGGTGGAGGGCAGGCGGAGGGTGGCGAAGTCGCCCTCCTTGGCCACGAGCTGCACGCTCATGCCGGCCGAGCGGGCCATCTTGCCGCCCTGGCCGGGCCGCAGCTCGACGCAGTGGACGGTGGTACC
This sequence comes from Acidimicrobiia bacterium, assembly GCA_043741295.1. Lineage (GTDB taxonomy): Bacteria > Actinomycetota > Acidimicrobiia > Acidimicrobiales > Ilumatobacteraceae > JAYUAM01. The sequence goes on along the minus strand of JAYUAM010000007.1, from coordinate 2,353 downwards.
GACCGGGATGAAGCGCAGCGGCAGGGCGTTGCCCGGCTTGATGTCGGAGCCCTGGCCGTTCTGGACCCGGTCGCCGGTCTGCAGGCCGCGCGGGGCCAGGATGTAGGCCTTCGTGCCGTCCTCGTAGTGCAGCAACGCGATCCGGCAGGTGCGGTTCGGGTCGTACTCGATGGCCGCGACCTTGGCCGGCATGCCGTCCTTGGTGCGCTTGAAGTCGACGATGCGGTACTGGCGCTTGTGGCCGCCGCCCTTGTGGCGGGCCGTCTTGCGCCCGTAGGCGTTGCGGCCGCCGCTCTTGGGGCGGGGCGCGAGGAGGGTCTTTTCGGGTCGGTCCTTGGTGATCTCGGCGAAATCCGAGACGGACTGGAAGCGCCGACCGGCGCTGGTGGGCTTGCGCTTGCGGAGAGCCATGGCAGATGTCCCTTGCTCAGCCTTCGAACAGTTCGATGCGGTCGCCCTGGGCGAGGGTGACCATGGCGCGCTTCGTATCGGGGCGGGTGCCCACCTTGTTCGCCTTGCGGGCCCGCACCTTCTTGCCGGGGCGGTTCAGCGTGTTCACCTTGGCCACCTTGACGCCGAAGATCTTCTCGATGGCGTCGTGGATCTCCGGCTTCGAGGCGTCCGGGTGGACGAGGAAGGTGTAGGTGCCGGAGTCCATCAATGAGTAGCTCTTCTCGCTCACGATGGGGGCGACGATGATGTCACGGGCGTCCTTCACGACGCGACCTCGCTCTCTGACGGGGCGTCAGCCGCGCTTGCGGACACCGGGGCGACACTGGCGGTCGCAGGGGCTGCGGGCAGCGTATCGACGGTGAACACGATGAAGTCGTTGCACAACACGTCGTAGGCGTTCAGCTCACCGCGGGTGATGAGGTGCACGTTCTGCAGGTTGCGAAAGCTGCACACCGTGTTCTCGTCGTCGCGTTCGACGACGACGAGCGCCGTTCCGTTGACGCCGACGGCCTTCAACGCCCTGATGGCAGCCGAGGTCTTCGGGGTCTCGAACGACCACTTGTCGACGACGACGACCTTGCCCTCGTTCGCCCGGTCGGAGAGGGCCGACAGCAGGGCGAGGCGGATCATCTTCTTGGGGGTGCGCTGGTCGTACTTGCGGGGCTTGGGGCCGTGGGCCACGCCGCCTCCGGAGAAGTGCGGCGCACGGGTGGAGCCCTGACGGGCGTTGCCGGTGCCCTTCTGCTTGAACGGCTTCTTGCCGCCGCCGGACACTTCGGCGCGGGTCTTGGTGCTCTGGGTACCGGCCCGGCGCTTGGCGAGCTGGGCGGTGACCACCTGGTGCATGACGGGAACGTTCGGCTGCACGCCGAACACCTCGTCGACAAGGGTGAACGTGCCCTTGTCGTCACCGGCCTGGTTACGAAGAAAGACGGTGGGCATCACTTGCCGCCCTTCTGCGCGTCGACGGCGTTCTTCTTGACCAGGGCCTTGACGGCGTTGCGTACGATGACGACGCCGCCGCGGGCCCCGGGTACGGAGCCCTTCACGAGCAGCAGGTCGCGCTCGGCGTCGGCGGAGACGACCTCGAGGTTGAGGGTCGTCACCTGCTCGTTGCCCATGCGACCGGCCATCTTCAGGCCCGGGAACACGCGACCGGGGAACGAGCACGAGCCCACCGAGCCCGGCGAGCGGTGCATCTTGTGGTTGCCGTGGCTGGCGCCCTGGCCCTTGAAGTTGTGACGCTTCATGGCGCCGGCCCAGCCCTTGCCGCGGCTGATGGCGGTGACGTCGACCATGTCGCCGGCCGACAGCACGTCGACCTTGATCTCCTGGCCGACCTCGAACCCGTCGACCGATTCGAGCCGCAGCTCGACGAGGTTCGTGCCCGCCTCGACGCCGGCCTTGGCGAAGTGCCCGGCCTCCGGCTTCGTGAGCTTGCGAGGGTCCTTGTGCCCGTAGGTGACCTGCAGGGCGGTGTAGCCGTCCCGCTCGGTGGTCTTGATCTGCACCACGCGAGCGGGGGCGACCTTGAGCACGGTCACGGGGATGACGCGGTTGTCCTCCCCCCAGACCTGGGTCATGCCGACTTTCTCGCCGACGATCGCTTTCGTAGCCATGAGGCTTCGTCCTTGTTTCGTGCCTTGGTTCCGCGAGCCGACCCGGAGAGGGCGATCGGGGAACGTGCTGGGTCGTACTCCGGAGGGCCCGATGGAGCCTGGTCCCTCACGCAGTAGCTCCGCCTGGCCGGCTGGGCCGAGCGGAGCTTCGATTCGGTTTTGCCGTGCGGTCCCCGCCAGCGGGCGCACACGGACGTCTCTTGGTGCTGCGACTACACCGCCGTCGGGCAAGCCCAACGGACGGCTTGAAGACCCTAGCGGAGCAGGGTCGCGCCCGCCAA
>JAYUAM010000006.1:0-2747 GCA_043741295.1 Acidimicrobiia bacterium | reverse complement strand
GTGACCTCGCGCAGGTAGCGCTCGGTGGTGAAGCCGTGGCAGATGAACCCGTCGCACACCTCACCGGCGACCTCGGTCATCAGGGGACCGACGCCGGCCAGGAACACCTTCGGCGGGCCGAAGCCGTCGAGGTCGGCCTTGTCGGGCGTGAAGAACGGCGTCATCAGGGTGTGCGTGTAGAACTCGCCGCGGAAGGCGAGCGGCGCGCCGGTGAGCCACGTGTCCCAGATGGCCCGCACGGCGAGCACGAACTCGCGCATGCGCGGTGCCGGATGGCTCCACTCCATCGAGAAGCGCTTGGTGATGTGCGGCTTGATCTGGCTGCCGAGCCCGAGCACGAACCGGCCACGAGAGTAGGCCTGCAGGTCCCACGCCGTGCTCGCCAACGTCATCGGGTTGCGGGCGAAGGCCACGGCGATCGAGGTGCCCAGCTCGAGCGTCGTCGTGGCGCCGGCGGCCATCAGCAACGGGAAGAACGGGTCGTGGTTCGTCTCCGCTGTCCAGGCGCCGGCGTAGCCGGCATCCTCCAACGCCCGCGCCGCGGCGCCCGCCTTGTGCAGGTCTGCACCGATGCCACCGTCTACACGCACGTCGTCGCCTCCGAAGCAGTCTTGTCGGGTCCTGGTCGCCGGGTCAGTGACCCTGCTCGCGCAGGAATCGTTCCAGCTCGGCGGCCAGCTCGTCGGCCGAGGGGATGTCGGCGGCCTCGATCGGTCGGGCGACCCCGAGGGCCAGTTGCCCTTCGGCGTCGTACGCCGCCTCCAACTGGTGCAGCATCGACGCGTGCTCGTCGTTGGCGGCGATCAGCTCGTCGAGTTGGGCCTGGTGGGTGACCGCCTCGCCGTCGAGCGTCTCGGTGCTGGCGAGGACCGACGTGACGTTGCCGAGACCGCGCAGCAGAGCGGCGGCGGCCGCCGGGTAGGGCATGTTGGCGACGTAGTGGGGCACCTGGGCCCACAGCCCGATGGCCGTCTTGCCCGCCTCGGCGAAGGCCCGCTCGAGCACGGCCTGCACGCCGGCCGGAACGTCGACCGAGTTGCGCAGGTACGACAGCGCCGACGCCACCTCGGGCGAGGAGCAACTGAGCGACAGGCGCGACGGCCGCGTGTGCGGCGTGCCGAACGGATAGGCGCCGAGCCCGATCATCGTGGTGACGCCGAGTCGCTCGGCGAGCGCCATCACCGTGCGCGTGAACCGTTGCCAGTTGGCGTCTGGCTCGTGGCCGCTGAGCAGCAGCACCGGCGTCCCCTTCGCATCGGCTCCGGCCTTGAGTTCGATGCCCGGCCACACGACCCGCGTGTTCACGCCGTCGCGCAGCTCCATCACCGGTCGGCGAGCACGGTAATCGATGAACGTGTCGGGATCGAAGCTGACGATGGGCCGGGCCGTGAGCTGTTGGTCGAGGCTCGCCATGGCGGTGGCGGCGGCACCGCCGGCGTCGATCCAGCCGGCCAGGGTGACGACGAGCACCGGCGCCTGGTCGAAGGTTGGCCACGCATGGACGACGTGATCGCCGCCCGGCGCAGGAAGATCGGTCATTCGGTCAGGCTCATTCGGTCAGCTCCTCCGGTCGAGAGGCTATCGGTGGCGGGCGGCGAATGGGTCGGCGGCCGTGTCCGCCGGCGTAGCTCGGCCCATCTGACCGGTCACACCAGGCCGTCACGCGAGGCCGAGCCGGGCGAGCTCCTCGGCGGCCATCGTCGCTGCCGTGTCGACCTGGCGGGCGAACGGCGCGAGGTCGTCGGCGCTGTGCTCGCCCAGGGCCCCGCCCAGGTAGCGCGCATAGACGCCTTCGAGGATGCAGGCGAGCTTCCAGTAGGCGAACGCGACGTAGAAGCCGACGCCCGCGACGTCGCGTCCGCTCGTGCGGGCGTAGCGCTCCAGGAGCTCGGCCCGGTTCGGGAAGCCGGCGGCGGTCGAGGCCTGACCTTCCCAGGCCGAGGCGACGTCGTCCGGTCCGGTCCAGTAGACCATCAGCAGTCCGACGTCGGCCATCGGATCGCCGAGCGTGCTGATCTCCCAGTCGAGCACCGCGGCCACGGTTGCGTCGCCGGCGAGGATGCAGTTGTCGAGCCGGTAGTCGCCGTGCACGATCGCGGTCTCGGCCTGGGGCGGCGTGTGCGCGGCGAGCGCGTCGTGCACCCGGTCGACGAGCGCGAGATCGCGCGTCTTCTGGGCGTTCCACTGGCCGTACCAGCGCTTCAGCTGGCGAGCGATGTAGCCGTCGTGGCGCCCGAGGTCGTCGAGCCCGACGGCGGCCGGTTCGACGGCGTGGATCTTCGCCAGCGTGTCGGCCAACGAACGCCCGGCGACGGCCCGGTCGAGGGCCGTGAGTGCGCTGTCGGCGGTGGCCCGATCTCGCACGACGACCCCGTCGACGAAGGTCATCACGTAGAACGGCACGCCGTTGACCGACGCGTCGGTGCACAGCCCGAGCGCCGGGGCCACCGGTACGTCGGTCGGGGAGAGCGCGGCGATGATGCGGTGCTCGCGTCCCATGTCGTGGGCAGAGGCGAGCAGCTGGCCGAGCGGCGGACGGCGGAGCACGAACGCGGCGCCGTCGGCGCCGGTCACGCGGTAGGTGAGGTTCGAGTGCCCACCGGCGATGAGTGCGAACGTGAACGGGCCGACGGCGCCCGGCACGTTGCGTTCCAGCCAGGCGGTCACGGGACCGACGGCGATGCCCGGCAGCTCGTCGCTCATCGGTCGCACGGTAGCCGTGGCTCCGCGCCGCGCGCGAAGCGACC
>JAYUAM010000005.1:0-6499 GCA_043741295.1 Acidimicrobiia bacterium | reverse complement strand
CGGCCAACGCGATGCGAACGCCGAGCATGAGCGGGAGTCCACCGGCGGCGAGCAGGTAGCCGGCGAGCACCGGACCGGCGGCGTCACCGGCATCCTCGCCGATGTCTATGAGGCTCATCGTGCGCGCCCGTCGTCGCCGGTCGAACGACGAGACCTCGGCCATGATCGATCCCCAGGCCGGACGGAACGCCGCCTTGCCGATGTCGTCGACCGCCCGCCCGACACCGACCACCACCGGAGCGTGGGCGACCAGGAACACCACCGACGACAACGTGTTGGCCGCGGCCCGCACGAGCAGCACGACGTTGCGGTTCACGTTGTCGGCGAGCCAGCCGAACATCGGCCCGGCCACAAGGATCACCGCGGTGGAAGCGAGCATCACCAGACCGATCTCGGCCGGCGTCATCCCGAAGTACGTCTTGGCGATCACCGGGAAGAGGCCGAGCATGCCCGCGGTGAGGCCATACAGGAATCCGAGCCCGCTGAGGCCGAACACGCGACGGCCCACCGACCGGTCGACCGGTGACCCGGACGTCAGCGGGCCGCCCACCGCCCGCTGGTTCGGCGCCGGGTCGAACGCCGGTGATGCCGGACCGCTGGCCACCGGCGCATCGCCGATGCCGTGCGGTAGGCCCCGGACGACGGCCACGAGCGGGAGCACGGAAAGCACGAAGCCGACAGCGAACACCAGGGGGTAGTTCGCGGCGGTCAGGCTGAGGAGGATGCCGGCCAAGGCGCGACCGATCGAGCTCGCGGTGTTCTTCGCCGTGTGGTACCAGGCAAAGGCCGACGCGACGCGCTTCTTGCCACCGATGTCGGCGATCACGGCGTTGAGAGCAGGGTCGCGCCAGGCCTGGGTGGCGCCGTAGAAGAGGCGGATGGCGAACAACTGCCACGGGAGGCGGGCGACGATGAACGCCAGCGGTACCAGGCTACGCAGCGAGATCGCCCACACCAGGCTGCGGCGGGCGCCGACGCGGTCGGTGACGATGCCCATCACCGGCTTCAGCCCGATCTGCACGAGCACGTTCACCGACGTGAGCAGGCCGATCGTCGTGATGTCGAGGTGCAACTGCAGGGCGTAGAGCGGTACGGCGAGGTTGACCAGGCCGAAGCTCAGGCGCGAGAGGAAGCCCTCGCTCGTGAGGGCCATGAGCGAGCGGTCACGGCGGGGGCTCACGACGTAACGCGGACCAGTGCCCGGTTCGTGGACGGCAGCGGTGGCAGGCCGAGCGTGATCGAGCCGTCGACGAACTCGAGCACGTAGGCGCAGAGGCGCTCGGCGGCATCGGGCACCCCCTTGTAGCCGGGGAAGTGGTTGACGTCGATGACGACCGGACCGAGATCGGTCTCCACGACATCGATGCCGTACAGGCCGAACCCGAACGCGGCGCCGCAGCGGCGGGCCACCAACTCGACCTCGGGCGACAGCGCGACGGCGCGCCCGGCACGACCGTGGCTCGTCGGGTCGAACGCCTTGCGCACGCCGAACACCTCGTCCCCGATCACGTACACCTTCAGGTCGTGATCCCCGAGGATGCGTTCCTGCACGATCACGGCAGTATCGGTCGCCGGCAGCACCCGCAGCTCCTCGCCGTGGTCGAGGAACGCGACGCCCGTGCCGTGGTAGCCGTTGTACGGCTTGACGACGAGCGCGCCGCCCCCGACCGTGCGCGCGAGGCGTGCTGGCTCGGCGCTGGCCCACGTGCGCGGGGTCGGTACGGCGAACGCGGCGAGCCGCGCGCTGGCCACGACCTTGTCCTGCGCGGCGAGGCAACTGCCGACCGGGTTGAGGACGCTGGCGCCCTGAGCGTCGAGCACGCCCGCCAGGCTGAGAGCGGCCGGTGCGTGCGACTTGAGGAGATAGAGGTCGTGCTCGACGCGCATACCCGCCGGCTCGTACGCGTGCTGTTCGCCGATGCTCCAGCTCACGTCGCAGCCAGCGCGTGCCAGCCGGGAGAAGAGCTCACGCATGACCGGGCTCAGCTCGGCCTCGAGTCGGGGCATGAGAAAGGCGTGGATCTTCATCGTCGTCGTCCTCACGCCCACAGATGACGCTCGAGGCTGAGCAGCTCGCTTCGTGGCTGCCACCCGCCGGTGAGGCGGAGCCAGGCATCGGACACCGCCTGCGCCAGGCCGCTGCGCTCGCCGAAGCCGCAGTGCCGGACCAGCGTCGACGTCACTCCCTCGGCGTCCACCGAGTGCCGCAGCACCGACGACGACGGGTCGCCGGCATCGTCGAAGCACAGCGCCGCAGCTGCGGCGAGCATAAGGCCGCGGGGCACGATGCCGGCGTCGCCCGCCATCCGGGCGGCGCCGAGGAGCCGGTCGTCGGTGGCCAGCTTGCGACGCGGGTCGCGGCCGACGCGTTCGACGGGATCGTGGAGCGCCCCGTTGGCGAAGCGTTCGAGGATGGCGTCGAGCGCGGCGGCGGCGGGACCCGCGTACCTCGCGGTGTCACCATCGTCGAGCACGTTGCCGGCCGCCGCCCGCTCGGCCCGGCCGGGCGGCCCGACGAACGCGGCGAAGGCTGCACCGTGCTCGGCGGCGACGCCCGATTGGCCCTCGCGCATCGCCTCCAGGACGGCGGCGCGGATCTCGGGATCGCGCACGGCGGCGTGCACGAAGCGGTAGCCCTTGAGCTGCCCGAGGTAGGCCGCGGTGGCGTGGCCGGCGCTGAACACGTACAGCTTTCGCTGGGCGTAGGCGTGGAAGCTGTCGACCGCGTGCAGACCGTCGACCAGCGGCAGCCGCCCGACGAGCCCCGCCCGCTCGACCAGCACGTCACGAACGGGGTCACCGATCACCGTGAGTGGGTGGCTGTCTCCCGGGTCGCCCTCGATGGCGGTGACGGCTCGGGACACCAGCGCGCCGGCGAGGCCGATGCGACCGCCCGTCGCGTCGAACCCGCGTCCCGCGAACGCCGAGCGGAGTGTTCCGGCGGCGGCGTGATGGTTCTCGAAGGCGATGACGTCGAGCGGTCGTGTGCGCCGTCGGAGCGGCTCGACCAGGAGGTCGGCCACGGTCGCCAGGTTGGTGGCCCCGACAGCGGTGACGACGAGGTCGGCAGCTTCGATCGCCGTCGCCATCCGGGGGTCGAGCACGTGAAGCGCATCGACGCCGGTGATCTCGCGGTTGGTCGCTGTCGACCCGCACAGCAGCTGGAGCCGGTATCGGCCGACCCGTTGCAAGTGGTCGACCATCGCTGCGTTCCGTCCGACGAACGTCACCGTCATCCCGGCGTCGCGCAGCAGCTCGCCAGCGACCCCGAGCGCCACGCGCCCGGTGCCGACGACCAGCGCCCGCTTCACGCCGGCACCCCGACGGTTCGAGCGCCGAGCAGCTCGCCGTGCACGGTGCGGTCGGCGGCGTCGTAGATGTAGTCGGCCAGGCGGAGAGCGGCGTCGGGCACGCCCTTGAATCCCGGGAAGCTCGACATGTCCACGACCCACGGCCGACCGTTGCTGAAGATGACATCCACGCCGAACAGGTCGATTCCGAACGCCCTCCCACAGGCGAGTGCCATCTCGCGGAGCTCGTCGTCGAGCGTGAAGGCCTCGCCGAGCTTGTCCTCGTAGCTGCGCACCGGCCAGGCTCGCTTCACTCCGAAGAGCTGGCCGCCGACGCAGTAGATCTTGCGGTCGCGGCCGTCGGCCGGGTGGTAGCGCATGGCGAACAGCGGCCCATCGTGCGCGCTGAGCCCGATGAGGTCGTCGGCGTCCCACAACACCCGCACGCCACGTCCGTCGGAACCGGTGTACGGCTTCAGTACGAGCGGGCCGTCGTCGAGCACCGGCGCCAAGTTCACCGCTTCGTTGGTGACGTACGTGGCCGGAACCCTGACGCCCGCGGCCATGAGCATCTGGGTGGAGATCACCTTGTTGCGCAGCATCGCCGCCACCGGGTACGGAGCCAGGGTCGCCGCCCCGGCGGCGTGGAGCGCGCCGGCCAGGCTGAGGGCGAGGTCGCTGTTCGATCGCAGCACGTACAGGTCGTGCTCGACGCGCACCGTCGAGAGGTCGACGACACCGTCGTCGGGGTAGAGCAGGTCGACCCGGGCACCCCAGTCCTGGAGCAGCGCGACGACGTCGGGCATGATCGGGCTGAGGCGCGTCGGTGGGTGCCGGCGCATGAGGAAGGCGATGCGCATCACCGGGCGCCGATCGACGTGGCGAAGGTGCGGGACAGCACGAAGTCGGCGAGGGCGTCGTCCGCTCCGGCCACGCCGGTGTAGTTCGGGAAGTCGTTGATCTCGATGACCACCGGACCGCCCGGTGTGTCGATGCAGTCGACGCCGTACAGGTCGAGGCCCACCGCGTGGGCGCAGCGCCAGGCGAGCGCCGCCTGGGCCGGCGTGGCGGTGAGTGGCAGTGCCGTCGGGCTGAGGTCGGGCCGCAGCGGCGATGGCTTGCGGACGGCCCAGACTGCGTCTCCGATGCCGTAGAGCTTCAGGTCGTAGCCGTCGCTCGGCAGGTAGCGCTGGACGATCGCGCGAGCTTCCGGAAACGAGACGCCGGCCAGCGCGGCGCCGTCGGCGACGAGATGCACGTCGCGGCAGTTGTCGCCGAACACCGGCTTGACGACCAGCGGGAACGGCACGTCGACGAGACGGGTGGTGAGTTCGTCGAGTGCCCCTATCCAGGTTTCCGGAATCGGCAGCCGTGCCGCACGGAGATCGGCGGTCATGTGCTCCTTGTCGCGAACGGCCCGCACAGCGCTGCCGCGGTTGAGGGTGCGAAGTCCCATCCGTTCGGCCCGTTCCAGAAGGTCGATCACTGCGTCGCTACGCCCACGGGCCACGAGGATGTCGCACGATCCGAGATCGTCGGCGAGGTGAACGTCGACCACGCGCACATCGCGCTGACGGGCCAACGCCGAGCGTAACCCGGCCGGTTGGACCTGGCCCCGATACCGCGGCTCACAGACCATGCCGACTCGTTGACCGGTTCTGCGATGCTCGTGGTTCATCGTCGTGACCCTCTCCGTTGGTGTGAGGTTCACGATGCAAGGAACCTCGTCGCAGCGGCAATGGCACGTACGGAGTACGACCATCAGGTCGTATTTCCGTCCGCCTCCGAACGCACGGGCTGGTCGGCGGCTCGGTGGCCGCCCGACTAGCGAGCGGTCGGGACGGTCAGCGCAGGTCGTGGGCGCTGACCGGCTCGAGCAGGTCGATCGCGGGAGGCCCGCTGAGCAGGCCGGTGCATGCCCGGGCCATGGTGACCATCGTCGGTCCGTCGAAGTGGGACCGCTGCGCCTCCGGGTCGTCCCACTTCTCGACGATCACGAACCGGCCGGGAACGGTCGCCGACGTGCACAGGTCGACGTTTCGGCAGGCCGCATCGTTCCGGGTGAGCACGACGTAGATCGACAACACCCCGGCGAGACCGTCCGGATCGGGGGTATCGAAGACCATCGTGACCATGGTCAGGTGGATGTCGGCGGTCATCGGCCCAGTCTGGCGCTTCAGCCGACCGGCGGCGGCGCCGCGGCGCCGCCGCGCTACGGTCCTTTCGTCGGCAGCACATTCGGTCGCAAGAACGCGCCGATGACGGTTGTTTCGTCGGCGATAACGATCCGGAGCCCCCCGATGACCGCGCAGCGCGCGCATCTGAGGCCCGTATCGCCGCTGGTTGACGTCGAGGGGACGCAAGCTGGCCGGCCGGCACGGCGCTGATCGATCGCCAGGTGGGAGGGGTTGACCTCGCCGGTATCGTGGAATCTGCCCTGCGACCCCGTGTCCGACCCACGGGGGTCGACGCGCCGGACGCCCGGCCCAGGTTACGGAGCAGCATCGCCCGACGGGATCCCGCCCCGACGACGGCATCTACAAGGAGTGGCATCTTGGCCAAGGAGCGCATCGAGCGCGACGAAGAAGATCTCGTCCGCCTGTACCTCACCGACATCGGGCAGTACCCCCTGCTCACCAAGGACGACGAGGTCCGGTTGGCCAAGGCCATCGAGGGCGGCGTCGCCGCCCGTCAGGCCCTGGAGACCGGTGGCAAGGAGATCACGCCGGCCCGCAAGCGCGAGCTGCGTCGGGGAGCCAAAGAGGGCGAGGATGCCGAGCGCACGTTCGTGCAATCGAACCTTCGCCTCGTGGTGTCGATCGCCAAGAAGTACCAGGCGTCCGGTCTTCCGTTGCTCGACCTCATCCAGGAGGGCAACCTCGGCCTGATGCACGCCGTCGAGAAGTTCGACTGGCGCAAGGGCTTCAAGTTCTCGACTTACGCCACCTGGTGGATCCGCCAGGCGATCACCCGAGGTATCGCCAACACCGGCCGGACCATCCGTCTCCCAGTTCATGCCGGCGACACCCTGGCTCGGCTGCAAAAGGCCCGCGCCCGTCTCGAACTGAAGATGGGCCGCCCAGCGACCCTGTCGGAACTCGCCCGCGAGGTCGAGATGCCAGAAGACAAGGTGACCGAGGCGTTACGTTTCGCCGCCGAGCCGCTGTCGCTCTCCGAGCCGCTACGCGAAGACGGCGATGCCGAACTCG
>JAYUAM010000004.1:0-6508 GCA_043741295.1 Acidimicrobiia bacterium | reverse complement strand
CCCGAGCCAGCCGACGAGCGCCGCGAAGACCAGCAATCCAATCCAGAAGATCCCCCCGCAACACCCCCCCAAACCCTGAGAGGTATCGGACATGCGTCCACTCACCACCAACCGCCGCCGGAAGGCGGTCGTAATCGCCGGCATCGTCGGCACGCTGGCACTCGCCGCCTGCGGCAGCTCGAAGACCGCGGCCACCGGCACGGCTTCCACGGCCGCCGCTACCGCCACCACGACGGCTCCGGCCGTCACCACAGCTGCTCCGGCTGCGACCACCGCTGCTCCGGCCGCCACGGCCTCGGGCGACAACTTCGGCCCCGGCTGTTCCGCCGTCCCGGCCTCGGGCTCGGGCAGCTTCGCCGGCATGGCTAAGGATCCGGCGGCCACTGCGGCGTCGAACAACCCCGTGCTGTCCACGCTGGTCGCCACGGTCAAGGCCGCTGGCCTGGTCGACACGCTGAACGGCCCCGGTCCGTTCACGATCATCGCCCCGTCGAACGACGCCTTCGCCAAGATCGACAAGGCGACGATCGCCAAGCTGCTCGCCGACCCGAAGGGTGATCTCACCAAGATCCTCACCCTGCACGTCATCGGTGGCCAGAAGCTCAGCGCCGAGGCGTTCGTCAAGGCCGGTGCGGTCAAGACCGTCAACGGCGAGGCGATCACGATGACCAAGTCGGGCGACACCTACATGGTGAACGGCTCCAAGGTCATCTGCGGCAACGTGCAGACGGCTAACGCCACCGTGTTCATCGTCGACACCGTGCTGCTCCCGGGCGCTGCTCCGGCCACCACCGCGGCGGCGACCGGTGACAACTTCGGTCCGGGTTGCTCGGCTGTTCCGGCCGACGGTTCGGGCAGCTTCGCCGGCATGGCGAAGGATCCGGCCGGCACGGCAGCGTCGCACAACCCTGTCCTGTCGACCCTCGTAGCGGCCGTCAGCGCTGCCGGTCTCGTCGACACGTTGAACGGCCCCGGGCCGTTCACGATCATCGCCCCGTCGAACGACGCCTTCGCCAAGATCGACAAGGCGACGATCGACAAGCTGCTCGCCGACCCGAAGGGTGATCTCACCAAGATCCTCACCCTGCACGTCATCGGTGGCCAGAAGCTGAGCGCCGATGCGTTCGTCAAGGCCGGCCCGGTCAAGACCGTCAACGGCGCCACCATCACGATGACCAAGACCGGCGACACCTACATGGTCAACGGTTCCAAGGTCATCTGCGGCAACGTGCAGACGGCCAACGCCACCGTGTTCATCGTCGACACGGTCCTGCTCCCCGGTAGCTGATCGAGGGCGGCCTCGCCGCAGCATCCGGTGACCCCAGTGGGGAGCGCTTCGGCGCTCCCCACTGTCGCGTCCGGGACCGCCGTCTGGGACGAGCGCTTCGCGTTCGGGGTCCGCACGGGCGACAATGGGAGGATGGCCGGTACCGTTTCGCCCGAGGTCGTCGAGACCCCGACGAGCGATGTCGACGTGCGCCCCGACCGGCCGTGGATCGTGCTCGTGTGGAACGACCCGATCAACCTCATGAGCTACGTCACGTTCGTGTTCCAGAAGGTGTTCGGGTACTCCAAGGAGAAGGCCGAGAAGCTGATGATGGACGTGCACGAGAAGGGTCGGGCCGTCGTGTCGTCGGGTGCCCGTGAGAAGGCGGAGATCGACGTCTTCCACCTTCACGAGCACGGCCTGTGGGCCACGATGCAGCAGGACGACTGAGCGCCGACGGCGCCGCGGAATCATGGCCCGGAACAAACGACTGGTGCGCCGCAAAGGTGGCGACCGCTACGAACTGCACCTGCCCGACTGGCTGCGTGAGGAGCTTGGCAACCTGCTCGGCCAGTTGCGTCAGCTCCTGACGGGCGAGCAACCCGACGACGACCGCCTCACCCGGCTGTTCCCGAACGCCTACCTGAACGACCCGACGGCCGAGGCCGAGTACCAGGGCTTCATGCGGGCCGAGCTGGTGACCTCCCGGGTGGCGGCGATCGGCATCGTCGAGGAGTCGCTGTACGACGATGCCGTCGACGGGGCCAAGCTCAACGCCTGGATGGCGGCGATCAACGACGTGCGCCTCGTGCTCGGCACCCTGCTCGGGGTCAGCGAGGACGCCGACCACTCCGAGCTCGACGAGGCTGACCCGAACTTCGGTGGGTTCGTGCTGTACGACCAGCTCACGTTCGTTCTCGGCGAGATCATCGACGCCCTGTCCGAAGGCCTCGGCGACCGCGCCGGCTGACCGCGGCGTGGCCCGGCCGGGTCGGGCTCGGGCGGGCGTACCGGGGCCGCGATCGCGCCGCGAGCCGTCTCGGCGACCGGCCCAACGAGTGCTCTGCGTCCGACCGTTGACCGGTTGACCGCCTGGGCGGCGGGAAACGCGTCAACGTTCAGCTCGACGCCGCGTCTGGTCACCAGGCGGAACCGGCTGGCGGAAGCGGGGGTGGTCGCTGCTAGAGTCGTCCCCGCTTCCAATCCAGGAAACGACTCGCCTAGCCCCCATCGTCCAGTGGCCTAGGACACCACCCTTTCAAGGTGGCGACACGGGTTCGAATCCCGTTGGGGGTGCGCAGTACCCAGGTCCTTCGGGCCCTGGCGGCAAGGACGAGCAGCAGAAGCAGCAGCAATATTCCACGTTGCGGCGTGGAAGCAGCAACCGTGGCTTCCGGGCCACGGGTTACACCACAAGGTCCCGTGGTGCAGTTGGAGTGCACGCCGGCCTGTCAAGCCGGAGGCCGCGGGTTCAAGTCCCGTCGGGACCGCTTCTACGTGCCGTGCCGGTGAGACGATCCGTCGCCTCACCGGCCGGTGCGATCACGGTCGAGTAGCTCAGTAGGCAGAGCGTCCGCCTGAAAAGCGGAAGGTCACCGGATCGACGCCGGTCTCGACCACCAACGGTTCGCAGCATCCCGGCCCGGTCGCCTCCGTGTAGGCGCCGGCCCTTCGTCGTTCGATTCAGCGAGGTGCGCGCTGGACGAAGCGTTACGACTCCACCTCGCGCTGCAACGCCCAGCCGGCCTCAGGGTTTGTTCGGGTTGATGAGGTACTTCTCGCCGGTGGCCTGGCGGCCGTACGCGGCGATGGACGCGGGTTGAAGGGCTTCGGCGAGCGAGACCTCGGCGACGTAGTGACTAGCGAACGTGGTCGTCACCTCTGCCGCCACGCGGGCCTGCAGCCGGGCGATGCCTTCGGCCCCGAGGCGACCGAGGAACGGCGTGAGCAGCCAGCCGCCGACGCCCCAGGCCAGGCCGAAGTTACGACTGAGCTGCAACGGGGTGCGGTCGAGCCCGCCGTAGATGTACACCTGCTTGTGGGTGCTCGACCCGTAGCGGCTGTAGCTCGCCGCCGATGCGTTCAGCGCCCGCTCCATGCACGACAGGATGTTGCTGGCGAGCAGACCGCCACCCGTCGCATCGAACGCCAGCGTCGCGCCCGTCTCGGCGAGCGCGGCGGTGAGCTCGTCCTTGAACGTCGGACCGCTCGAATCGCACACGTACGCGGCGCCGATCGAGCGGAGCAGCTCGGCCTGCTCGGGCTTGCGGACGATGTTCACCAGCGGCACGTCGTCGGCGAGGCAGATCTTCACGAGCATCTGGCCGAGGTTCGACGCCGCCGCAGTATGCACGAGCGCCGTGTGGCCCTCCATCCTCATCACCTCGACCATGCTCAGGGCGGTGAGCGGGTTGACGAAGCACGACGCCGCCTGAGCGGGCGTGGTGCCCTCGTGCATCGGCAGGCAGGCGGCGACGGGTACGCACCGGTATTGCGTGTACGTGGCCCCGCCGATGGTGGACACCACCTTGCCGAGCAACGCCTGGGCCGCAGCCGACGAGCCCGCGGCGACCACCGTCCCGCCCGCCTCGTTGCCGACGGGGAGCGACTGGCCGAGGCGCGCGCCGAGCCCGGCGAGCGCAGCGGCCGGCACGGTGGCGGTGACGACGGGCCGCCCGGCCGTGCCCGACGCCGTGACGGTGGCGAGGTCGGCTCCGCCGAGCAGCAGACCGAGGTCGCTCGGGTTGATCGGCGCCGCCTCGATGCGCACGACCACCTCGTCGGGGCCCGGCTCGGGCACGTCGATGTCGACGAGGGAGAGCTGGAGCGTGCCATCAGCGGTGACGAGGGAACGAAGCTGCAGGGCGGTGCAGGGCGTGTCGGTCATGGTGTCCTCCGGATGGGCACCCTACCGAGGCATGACCGCCGAGTCTCGGCCGGGAATCTCGACCGGGCGAGGAGGCTCCGTGAGGCACACTCTCGGGACGAAGGGAGGCGCCGTGACATCTGCGCGGCAGAAACCACCGAACCGCACCGGTAGTGAGCGCGAGACGTTGCACGACTCACTGAACCGCCACCGGGACATCGTTGTGTGGAAGCTCGAAGGTCTGGACGACGAGGCGTTGCGGCGCCCTGTCGTGGCGTCGGGTACGAACATGCTCGGGCTGGTGAAGCACCTCGCCGCCGTCGAGTACTGGTGGTTCTGCACGACGTTCGATCGCGAGACCGAACCGCTGCCGTTCGACGACGAGGACGAGAACGCCGACCTGCGCGTCGAAACGCGCGAGACCACCGCCGACGTCCTCGCGTTCTACGCCCGGGCGCGGGCGGCAGCCGACGCGGCGATCGAGGAACTCGAGCTCGACACGGTCGGCACGTCTGGGGCGGGGTTCCCGGTGTCGCTCCGTTGGGTGCTCGTGCACATGATCGAGGAGACGGCCCGCCACGCTGGACACCTCGATATCGCCCGTGAGCTGCTCGATGGCTCGACCGGCTACCGGCCCGGCTACAGCTGATCGACCGCCGCGCGCCCAAGCTACGGTGGCCGGCCATGAGCGAGACCAAGCCCGTCGTCACCATTCCCGCCGGCGACCCGCCGGCCGCGCTGCAGATGGAGGATCTCGTCGTCGGCGACGGCACCGAGGCCAAGGCGGGCAAGGTCGTGATGGTCCACTACGTGGGCGTCGCCTGGTCGAACGGCAAGCAGTTCGACGCCTCGTGGGATCGCAGCGAGTCGTTCGACTTCCGCCTCGGCGGCGGCCAGGTGATCCAGGGTTGGGACCAGGGTGTGGTTGGCATGCGCGTGGGCGGCCGTCGTCGCCTCACCATCCCGCCCGACATGGGTTACGGCTCGCGCGGCGCCGGCGGGGTCATCAAGGGCAACGAGACGCTGGTGTTCGTGGTCGACCTCCTCGGCGTCGACTGACGCCGCGACTCGACCGCGTCGGGTGCTGCCCGGCGACCTGTGCCGTGACGGCTGACGCTGGCCATAGCGGGGATCAGGGCGATGCGCGCGTCGCCAGCCCTGAGCGTCGCTAGTCCATGGGGCCGACGACCGCGTTCAGCGCGCCGCCGAAAGATTCGGAAGAATCTTGTATCAGGCCTGCCCGGTCGAAATCACTTGACACATCGGTCACAAATCGGACGGGGTCGTGCCATCGCTGCTCGTACGATGTCCAAGAGAGGCTTGACGTGCGTTCGAACCGGGGTTCCGTGGTGATCAGACCGAGAGCTCGGAAGGGGCCGTCGGAGCCGGACGATGTCGACGCGGCGGCCGTTCCTCGCGCCGATTGGCCCCGACGCAACGCCGCTCTCGTCGAGGCGGCCCGCCAAGGTGGGCCGGCCGGCGAGCGGGCGTGGGCCGACCTGGTGCGGGCCAATGCCAACGCGGTGTGGAAGGCGCTGTGGAGCGTGTCGCTTCCGGTCGACGAACGGGCCGACCTGTTCCAGTCCGCGTGGATGCGTGCGCTCGAACGCCTCGACCAGCTGCGCGAACCGGAGAAGTTCCACGTCTGGATCATGGTCATCGCGAGGAACGAGGCGATCGCCGCATCGCGTCGCCAACGTCGTGTCGTCGCCGTCGCCGAGATCGAACTTGCGAGTGACGTGTCCGTCGACAGTCTGGCGCTGGAACGCACCGAGCGGCGTCAGGTGTTCGACGCTGCGCTCGCCCGCATGCGGCCGGAATGCCAGAGCCTTCTCCGCCTGCTCGCGACCGACCCCCCGCTCACGTATGCCGAAATCGAGCACGTCATGGGATGGAGGCCGGGCGGCACCGCCATCCGGCGTTCCCGGTGCATCGAGCGCCTCGTCGCCACCCCCGAGATCAGTCGCTACCTCCGCTCACTGCACGGAGAGCGAGACGAGCCTGACGAGCCCGACAACAACCAGCAGCATCACGACCAGCAGCACGACAACCATCCAGACACCCTCGAAGGCGGAGACGAGCGATGAACACCAGAGATGCTTCCGGGCCTGATCGCAACGACCGATCGGGCCACGAATCGACTGCCGTGATGGCGTCCCTCGCGCTCTACCTCGACGACGTCGAGCCGATGCCGACGGGTCTGCTGGAGACGGCCGTGGCCGCCTACACGTGGCGCAACGTCGATGCCGAGCTACTCGATCTGTTGGTCGACTCGGTCGAGGCCGACCTGGAGCTCGTACGGGCCGAGTCCGCGGTCCGGGTCATCGCCTTCGGCAGTCCCGATCGGGGTGTGCACTTCGAGTGTCATCGGGTCG
>JAYUAM010000003.1:0-2760 GCA_043741295.1 Acidimicrobiia bacterium | reverse complement strand
TCGTCGGCGAGCACGTTGTGGAACCGGCTGACGATCGAGTGCAGGCTCGCCACCATGCGGTTCTCGTCCTCGCGGGCGTCGGGGACGATGGCCTGCCCGGTCTTCGGATCACGCTGCAGGTCGCGGGCGCCGGGATCGCCGGCCGCGCCGGTGAGGGGCGCGCCGAGGCGAAGGTGCACGCCGTCGTTCTCGTACAGCTCCGCCGAGCCGGACGGCCCGCCGCCGTAGACCGAATCGAGATCGAGCTTCGGCGTGCGCCCGTTGATGAGCGTCGCCGGATCGACCGGGGTCACGAGGTCGTTCGGACGCTTGTCGAGCGTGATGTCGTGGTCGATGAACTGGCCGGCGTACGTGTAGCCCGACTGGACGCCGGCCATCTCGAACTGAAGGCCCGTGCCCGGCTCGGGCTCCTCCTGCGACGGCTCGGCGATGGCATCGGCCAGTGCGGTGATGTCGGGCTGATCCCAGCGGGCGGCCGGCAATGTCGGGAAGATGCGGCCGTAACCCGGCCCCACCGGGCAGGTGCTCGACGCGACGAGGACCTTGCCCGGCAGCACGACGACCGCAGCCGTGACGGCTGCCGTCACGAGTCCGACGTAGCCGACCTTGAGATGTAGCGGAAACCTCCGCTCGGGCACTCCCGCCATTCGCTCCACTCTATGGCGGCACCGTCTACGACGGCGCGGGCTCGTTCGCGTTCACCTGCTGGCGGACGTACCAGGCGGCGATCTCGGCGCGATTCGTGGCGTCCAACTTGGTGAGGATGTTGGAGACGTGGACCGCCGCCGTCTTCGGCGAGATGTAGAGCACCCGGGCGACCTCCGCGTTGCTCAGGCCCTCGGCGACCTTCGACGCCACCTCCAGCTCGCGGCCGGTGAGCTGCGTGCTACCCCCGCCTTCGAGGCGTTCGACGAGCCGGGCGACCTCGTCGGCCCGCACCCCGGGCCACCGGGCCAGAAGGCCGGCTGCCGTCCGAGCGGCGTCGAGCGCGTCGCCGCGGCGACCGAGAGCAGCCAGGGCCTGGGCCCGCAGATAATGGAGCCGGGCGCCGGCCCGGGTCTCGCCGATCGGCCGGCCGAGCACCTTGGTCCCATCGCCGAGCAGGTCGAGCACGCGAGCGTGCTTCCCGCGCGCCAGAGCCAGTTCGGCGTCGGCCGGTACCAGGAGGCCCGCGGTCCACGGATGCGTGAGCCGGCGCATCGGCTCGAGCGCGGCGTCGACGATCTCGGGCGCGGCCCCGGCCACGAGCGCGGCCTCGACGCGCGCGTGCAACATCGTCGGGTGGTGCCACTGCACCGCCAGTCGCTCGGGACGGCCGAGATCGCTGATGGCCTCGAGCGCGGGGGCCGGGTCACCCAGGAACCGGGCGAGCTCGGGCAGCAGCCACTCCATCGCCTGGTTGCGTAACCGGGGCGACGCCTGGCTCCGGTTGAAGACCTGTCGTGCGCTGCCTAGGTCGCCCCCCTCGGCATCGAGCAGGGCGAGGTGCCAATCACCACCGACCGAAACGTGGCAGCCGCCGCCGCCCGGGACCGCGTTCACCGCTCCGGCCAGCCGCCGGGCCTCGGCCCGGTCGGCGCGGACAAACGCCAGCTCGCAGAGTGCCGTGCCCAGGTGCGAGGAGGCCATCGTTTCGAACCCGGCCTTCGTCGCCGCCACGTCGAGGCGTTCTACCAGGGGGACGACGTCGGCGAAGCGTTCGACCACCACGTAGGCCGCGAGGTTGTTGAGTCCGCGGCTCACGAGCACCCAGTCGCCGACCGCTTCGGCCTCGGCGATGCCGTCGCGCAACAGCTGCTCGCCCTCGGACAGTCGGTCGGCCACCTGCGCGAGCGCGCTACCGAGCTCTACCTTGGCCTGCGCGGCGACGTCCTTGGCCCCGGCCGCTTCCGCCTCGGCCAGGGCGCGTTCGGCGAACGCCACTGCCGGATCCGTCCGCTCGGCGAGCATGTGGGCCTGGGCGACGGCGGCCAGCAGGCGTGCCCGCTCGGGTCCGCGCTCGGCAGCCACCGCGCCAGCCTCCAGCTCTTCGAACAGCGGGCCCAGGCGTTCGTCGTCGCCCGCCTCGTGGTAGAGGCGGACGAGGAGGCGAAGCGCGGCGGTGCCCGACAGCCGGTCGTCGTCGCGGGCGGCCACCGCGCGCCAACGTTCGGCGTGCCCGATCGCCTCAGCCGGCAGGCCCATCAGCCAGGCCGCGCGGGCGGCGCCGGCTAGGAGCACGAGGTCGTCCGGCGCCTCGACGAGGGCGTCGCTGGCGAGCCGAAGCGCCTGGTGCGGTGAACCTCGCTCGAGGTAGCTGGGCACCCCCTCGCGCGCGAGACCGACGAGGTCGTCCCAGCGCGCCGCGCCCGCGGCGTGGCGGGCGAGCCCGGCGAGGTCGCAGGAGCCGACCGCCCGCAGCGTGTCGAGCGCGGAGGCGTGCAACCTCCGGCGCTCACGCCCGAGCATCTGATGCAGAACGGCGTCGCGCACGAGGGCGTGGCGGAAGCTGAAGTCGTCGTCGCCGTCCTCGACCAGAAGGCCTCGCCCGACGAGCGATCGCAGCCGGTCGATGAGCGTCGCTTCGTCGCTCGCGGTGATGACGGCGAGCACATCGAACGGCGCTTCGTTGCCGACGACCGCCACCGTCTCGATCAGCCGCCGCTCTTCGGCGGTCACGCCGTCTAGCTCGCGAGCAACGAGATCGGCGAGCGACCAGGGGAGGGGTTGCTCGGCGAGCCGCTCGGGGTCGACCGATCCCGCGGCGTGGAGCAGCTCCTC
>JAYUAM010000002.1:0-2762 GCA_043741295.1 Acidimicrobiia bacterium | reverse complement strand
AGCCGTCGCCGAGCACCGCCTCGACCCCGAGCACCTGGTGACGCATCGACCCGTGGCGCAGCACGCGGACACCCCCGGCGTTTGTGGCGACCATCCCGCCGATCGTTGCGCTGTCGCGAGCGCCGAGGTCGACGCCGAACGTCCACCCGGTTCCGGCGACGCGTCCGTGGACATTGGCGAGGGTCACGCCAGCCCCGACCGTGATCTGGCCGGCGACGAGATCGGGGTCGCCGATCGAATCGAGGCGGCGCAGCGACACGACGACGCACCGCCCGTCCGCTGACGCAGCCGGCACGCCGCCCCCGACCATGCCGGTGTTGCCGCCCTGGGGCACGAGCGCCACGCCGTGTTCGACGGCCCAACGCACGATCGCCGCAACCTGCGCGGTGTCGGCCGGTCGGACGACAGCCAGCGCCGGACCGCCGAAGCGGCGGGTCCAGTCGATCTCGTACCCGGCGCGCAGGTCGGGATCGACGAGCACGTGGTCGGGGCCCACGATGGTCGTCAGGGCGTCGAGCGAGTCGGCGGTCGCGGGAGCGGTCACGAGCCCATGCTGCTCGATCCGGTCGTGTGCCGCAGACCCGGTCGGCGTTCGTCGCGGCACCGGCGCGGCGACCAACGCGTGACGGCTGCGGTATCAGCCCCAGCCGGGGGCGCCCCTCGAGCTGTTGCTGGCCCAGCCGGCGTCGGGCTGGGCGGCGTGCGTCGTCGGCAGGCCCGACGCCGTGCACGGCGACTGCGTCGCGTCGTAGCGGCCGAACTGGATCGTCGACTGCGACGATGCCCCGTCCGAGAACGAACCGAGACCACGTACCAGGAAGCAAACGCCGTCGCGGCTTCGGACCGCGACGACGAAGTGGTCTGGCGCGCCAGCGGGTCCGGTCGTCGTCCAGGAGATCTCGTTCGGGGCGGTCGACGGGCGGTCGCGGCTGCCGGCCGGGAAGTACTCGGGGTCGATTGCGGTGAGGTCGGCGTCGGTGACGCCGGCGAGCTCTCCGCTGTCCGCCAGGGCGACCTGGAACACCGTGAATCCGGCGCGGGCCACGGCTTGGGCGGCCCGGTCGTGTACGGACGCGGATCCCACGGTCGGCGCCGCCGATGGCACCGTGTCCGGGGCCGGCACGATCGGGTCTGCGATGCCAACTGTCGGGTCTGCGATGCCGACTGTCGGGTCTGCGGTGGAGCTGTCGGGGTTCACCGGATCGACCTCGCCGAAGCCGTACTGATCGAACATCGCCACGAGTGCGACGATGCCGGGCACGGCGAGCGAGCCGGTCGTGCGGATGGGGCTGACGAACCACTTGCCGTCCTGCTGCACCGTCACGATGCCGGCGTCGTCGAAGGCCGGAACGAGGAGCTTCGTCAGCCGGGCGAACATCGCGCTCCGCTTCGTCACATCGAGCGCGTCGCCAAGCCCGAGCCAACCGGTCTTGAAGAGGTCGGCGACGCATCTGCGGGTCGCGGTCGTCTCGCCGCCGGACACGGTCCGCGTCTTCAGACACCCCGAGCCGTCGCGGGCGATGTCGAAGGCGGTCCCGTCGCTCGCGCTCAGGGCGACATGGTCGAGCACCTCGACCGTGGAACCGTGCACCGTCTTCGTGTGGCTCTCGAAGGCGTCGATCTTGAACGGCTGTGGCATCGGCTGCACTGCGGCGATGAGCATCGGGCCGTAGTCGTGCAGCACGTCGCCCTCGCCGTCGGGCGTCAGCTCGATCGCCCGATTCCAGTTGCCGCTCGCGAGCGCGTCAGCCATCTCGCGAGCCGCGGCGGCCGACGACGCGGCACCGACGGCGGCGATGCGGGCCGATGGTTCGGGAGCCATACGACCGGCGGCGCGCCGGGCGTACTCGGCGATCGTGTACCAGTAGCTCACGTGCCAGCCTTCGCCGTCGCGGACCGTCGCGATCTGGATCGGCTTGTCCATCGACGCGAGGTCGCCTTCGGCCGATGGCACGAGAGCGTCCTCGGGCATCGCGTCGGCGACGTCCTGGAGGTTTGCCTGGCGGTAGATCGCCCGCAGGTCGGCGCTCGCTATGTAATGCCCGCTCGCCAACGACACGACGGCGATGCGATCGGTCACCGTCTCGGTGCTCGTCTGCAGGTCGGTCACGGCCAGTGTGTAGCCGGGAACGTCGTGGAGGTCGACGTTGCGGGCGGTCGCCGAAGCGGCGTCGTCAAGGCTGCGCATCTGGGCGATCGACGAGGCGATGAGCTGGCGATCGTACGCCGGGAACGTCTCGACCGCCCCGAGCAGGTCGTGCCGCTCGAGCGCGTGGATCATCTGCTCGACGGCCGCCGTCGGCGTCGGGCTGCCGGTCGGCGAGGAGCGCATCAAGCGCACAGTGGCGAGGCCGCCGGCGAGAACGGCCGCTGTCGCCCCGATGGCGACGAGCCGGCGACGTAGGCCCGCCCGGTTCGCGCCGGATGGCGCAGCGTCGGGCACCAGCCCGTGGAGGGTCACCTCGGTCCAGCCGTCGTTCGCACCAGGCACGCTCGACGGCGACGGCTCCGACAATGACGGCGCCGTGCCACTCGCCCAGTGCTGCCAGCCATCGCCGCCGCCCATGGTCATCGGCGCGGCGGCGAGCGGCGGACGGGGCATCGGCAACGCCATGCCGGCCGGCGGTGGGGAGATGAGCATGTTCGCCGGGGCGTCGACCGGGGCCGGCAGAGGAGCCGGGAGCTCGGGTGATGAAAGCGCCGGCACGAGGCTCGGTCGCGGTGGCGGCGTGCGCCGTGCGAATGGGTTCCCGCCCATCGCC
>JAYUAM010000001.1:0-6532 GCA_043741295.1 Acidimicrobiia bacterium | reverse complement strand
CAACAAGCCCTCGACCAAGCCGACGCCGTGTTGCCGGCCGGAACACCACCACGACGCCGCAACCGGGGCGGATGGTTCCACCGTGATCGTGACGCCTGCGTACAGCTGCTCGATATCCATACACGTGAGCTTGCTGAGTCGGATGCGCCCGAACTCGCGACCATCAGGCATCTCAATCGACGACATCGTGTTGACCGCCGATCGAACCGTGACGAGACCGCCTGGCGCCATCTCCATCCGGCCGGCCTCGATCGTGGCGACCTAGAGATCGAAGGCGGCGCGCACCGACCGCGCCGAGGTCCCGACCGTCGGCAGGCGCCTTTCGTGATCAGCCATCCGCAACCGGGCGAGCGCAACCTCGGCGTCCTCACGCGTCCAACGGATCTGGCGCGACACCCGCCAGCGGTGCCCCGTGATCGGGTCGCGGCGGACCTCCACGTCGACGCGCCACACCCCCTCCCGCACCTTTCGGACGCCACCGCCGCGACGCTTGGGGGCGCTCACTCCGACCCCAGCCAGCCGCACGAGCAGCATCCGAGACTGTGGAGAAAACGCTCATTGGCCGCCTCCCTGGTAGCGCGCCTATCACTTCGCCCATCAGTTGGTAGCGCGATTTAATAGCGCGGCCGGGCCGAAAACGCAAGCAGTGGCCCTCGAAAGGGCCGCTGACCTGGTGTTTTACTGGAGCGGACGACGAGATTCGAACTCGCGACCCTCACCTTGGCAAGGTGATGCTCTACCAACTGAGCCACGTCCGCGTGGCGCATCAACCATAGCAGCGCGACGTCTGGTCGACCCAACCGGTTTACCGACCGGACGGCCCGCGTCAGGCCGGGGCGGGACTCGGGCGGAGATCGACGCGCAGCACCAGGATCCCGTCCTCGACGGTCGCCACCGCGTCACCGACGATGGCGAAGTCCATGTAGTCCTGCTCGGCCTGCTTGAGGAAGTGTGCCCGTTCGACCCCGGCGACGGGCGGAAGCGGCCGTCGCTTCACGGCCGCGGCCCGTTCGCGGTACCTCAGGATCATCGCCTCGACATCGAGCCCATCAGCCATGGCGCCGACGTTACCGCCCGTCGTCTTCGTTGCGCTCCGTCGACCCGTCGCTCGGCGTCGGGGCGAGCGACGGCGACGGCAACGGCGGCGGGAGCGGCTGGGCGGCGGACTGGGCGATCGGCGTCGTCGCGAGCGGCGCAACGACCGTCGCGTCGGCAAAGAGGTCGGGAATCGCCTCGTCGTCGGCGGTCGGCGACGACACCGGGATCGGGATCGGGATGGGGATGGGGATCGCCACCGTCCCGGTCGGCGACTCGACCGCCGTCGCGGGCGTCGGCACCAGATCGGAAGCAGGCCCGGTCTGCTCCGCCACGGCCGGCGGCCCGACGACCTCTGTCCTACGCACGGGTCGGGCCCATCGGTACTGGGGTGCGAGCGCGGCGATCTCCTCCGCCGAGGCGGCGGGCGGCCATTCGAACGACGCATCGAGCGGAGTCGCCGGCACGAGCGGGGCGAGATCCGGGTCGAGAACCGCAGCGATCTCGTCGGCGTCCGCGAGCGCTCCAGGGGCGGACCCGAGGGCGAGCGGCTCGGCCCGAACCGACGACACTAGGTCGTCCTGCACCTGCTTCGGCGACCTCCGCCAGCGACTGGTGCCCATCACGACCAGCCCCCCGAGCGCGACCGGCACCGGGCGGGTCAGGCGCCAGAACCAAACCATCAGTCCGCCGAGGAGCACCGCCATGGCGAGGAGCGCCCAGGCGATGCTCCGCACCGTGCGCGTGGCCTCGGGGTCGCCGACCTGGACGACCGACGTACTCACGACGTCGACCGCCGTCGCCGTGCTCGTCGGGGCTACTTCCGTCGAAGCGACGGCCGCGGCCGGTGCCGGTCCACTCGACGACACGACCGGCGCGACCGTCGTCGAATCCGCAACCGTCGTGGCAGCAGCGACGGCAGCGACGGCAGCGAGGGCTGCGATGCGGCGGGCCGGGGTCGGCGGGCCGACCGCAGCAGTCCTGGCCGTCGCCGCGGTGGCAGCCGTGGCGGCCGATTGGACCGGCGGCGAGGTGACCGGCGGCGAGGTGACCGGGGGCGAGGTGACCGTGGTCTTCGAGCCGGTGATGGCGCCGAGCGATGGTGTCGACGGCGGCGAGCTCGTGGGACCAGCGCTCGTCGGAGCAGCCTGACGAGCGACCGAGGCGGCGGCGACGTGCGGGCCCCTCGCCATGCCCCCGAGTAGGCCGACCGGGGCAGCGACCGCACACATCGCCAGTGCCGACACGAACAGCCTCGACGGGCGCGACGGGGCTCGGAACGACGGTCGCATCAGTTGCCCAGCTTCGCACGACCGACCACCGCGGGTGGCGCACACCCGAGACGCACCGTTCACCGCTGATGGATCGGACAGGAGTACGTCGTGCGCCCGCCGACCGTCCGCCGCAGCAACTCAGCCCCTTCGCGAGGGCATCGGCCACCCCGGTGGCGCTCGTCCTGGAGATCGCCGGTGTGTGATCCGCCCCGAAGCGTCAGCTCGGCGATGACCTCGACCAGCGCGCGCGCGAGCCGGGCGCGCTCGCGTGACGTGAGCGTGCGCGCCGGGCGGGCGGGGTCGATGCCGGCCCGCCAAAACGTCTCGTCGGCGAGCAGGTTGCCGACGCCGGCGACGCGGGTCTGGTCCATGAGCCGCGCCTTTACCGGTGCGTTCGAATCGCCCAGTGCATGACCGAGTTCGGCAGGCGTCACGGTGTAGGCATCCGGCCCGAGCGCGCCCTCGTCGGGTTCGAGCTCGACCGCGCCGAGTCGTCGGGGGTCGATCACCGCCAAGGAGCCACCGCCGTCGAAGGCGAAGACGACGCGCACCCACGCCGGATCGAGACGCGACGAGCCGTACTCCAGCTCGTCCATCGCCACTCGTCCGTCGATCACGATCCGCCCGGTCATCCCGAACCGCAGCCCGATCGTCGTGCCAGCGAGCGGTGGCGCCGCCAGACGCTCAGCCCCCTCATCGACGCGGGGCGAGAGATCGAGCAGGAGGAGCTTGCCCCGGCGGCGCACATCGCCGACCGAGGCCCCGACCGCAGTGGCGATCAGCGAGGCGGCGGTGAGGCCCTTCTTCAGGTACCACTCGTCGGGCGCCGACACCGTGACGATCGTGCGGCCGACACAGCGCGCCGCGGCCCGACGGTAGAGCTCCACCTCGATGATTTCGGGCACGCCCCAGTGTGGCCCGGCCAACACGTCGACGCTTCGTTGGGCCATGCTGGGGGCGTGAGCACCGTGGTCGCCGACGTCGTCGTGATCGCGATCTTCCTCGCCGCTGTCTACGCGTTCATGGACGACCCGCACTGGTGTTCCAAGGATGGGCGCCGGTTCACGTGTCGGGTCCTGCCGCTCCCCGACGGTGACCCTCGGGTGGCGATGGCGCGCGAGGAACTGGCCGCCCTGCGCGCTGCGCCGATGATGCTCGGCGCGTTCGGCATGATCGGGCGGGCGAACCAGACGCGCACCCGCACGAACCGCTGGCTCGAGTGCCGCGCGACGATCGACGCCGACGACACGTTTCAGCTCTTCATACGCCGCGGGTTCGCACGCCGCCACCTCGGCCCGTGCCGCGTTCTCGGGCAAGGTGACGCCCAGCGCCGCAGGGTCGTGTTCGTGGTCGACGGACCGCCCCAGATGCAGCTGCGGATCCCCGCCAACTCCCGCGCCGTCGCGACCCTCACCGCTCTGCTTCCGCGCTGACCCGCTCCGACGAGGCCGCTCGCGCTGTCGCGCGCGAGCGGTCAGGGACCGGCGAGCGCGCGGTCGAGGTCGGCGCGGAGATCGTCGGCGTGCTCGAGGCCGACGCTGACGCGCACCATGTTCGCCGTCACGCCGGCGAGCAGGCGATCGTCCGGTGAGAGGCCGACGTGCGTCGTCATCGCCGGCACGGTGAGCAGCGTCTCGGGACCACCGAGCGAGGTGGCCAACTGCGCCACCTGCACCCGCTCGCAAACGGCCGCGGCCTCGTCGGCCCCGCCACGGACCTCGAACGAGAAGAGGCTGCCATAGGCGTCCATCTGGCGCTTGGCGATGTCGTGCTGCGGGTGCTCATCGAGCCCCGGGTGGTGCACCCGGTCGACGGAGCGATGCGTAGCAAGGTGCCGCGCCAGGGTCAACGCCGTCTCGCACTGGCGCCCTGTGCGAACCGCGAGCGTGCGGATGCCGCGCAGCGCATTCAGCGCGTCGTGCGGTGACGCGCTCGCGCCGTGCAGGACCGCGTAGCGCCACAGCTCGTCGACCAGGTCGGCGTCGCCCGAGACGACGCCGAGCGTGGCGTCGTTGTGCCCGGCGATCCCTTTGGTCGCGGAATGCAGCACCAGGCTCACGCCATGCTCCAGCGGGCGCTGGATCACGGGCGGGGCGAGCGTGCCGTCGACGACCGTGAACGGCCCCCGGATCGAGCCGAGCTCGTGAAGGTCGGCGACGGCGACGCGCGGGTTGGCGGGCGTCTCCGCCCACACCACCACCGTCTTGCCAGGGCGTACCGCGGCAGCGAACGCGCCGGGTTCGGTGACATCGACCCAGGTGACCTCGAGGCCGAAGCGGGCCTCCATCATCTGCAGGAGCTGCAATGTGCCGCCGTAGATCTGTCGCTGGGCAACGACGTGATCGCCCGGCGAGCACAAGGCGTAGAGCACGCTCGCCACCGCGCCCATGCCCGAGGCGAAGGCGAGCGACGACTCGGCTCCCTCCAACGTGGCCACGGCCTCCTCGAACGCCCGCACGGTGGGGTTGCCGTAGCGCGTGTAGAAGCGCTCGGCGCGCACGCCCGTGGCCGAGCGACGGGCGGCCACGATGCTCGGCGACGTCCACACCGACGTGGACCACAGCGGCGCAGACAGGCTCCCGTCGTTCGCGGTGCGCCCGGCCCGGATGGCCCGGGTCTCGGGATGCATCGACACCTCCGGGGGCAGTCGCGGCTCCGGGTGCAGTCGCGGCTCCGCCGGATCGTCGTCACCGTTCACCTTCGATCTCCCCCATCATCCGCGTTCGGAGCCCATCGTACGTACTGCCCGCCGGGACGTCGGCAGCGTCCACCGGCGACTTGATCACCGAGTCGAGGAACGCGCGCAGGGCGCGCCCCACGATCTCGGTCTCGATCAGGAAGCCGTCGTGGCCATGGGGCGAGTCGACCTCGAGGTAGCGCGACGGCACGCTGTTGCGGGCGACGAGCTCGTGGATCTGGCGCTGCTGATACGTCGGATACAGCATGTCGCTCGACACGCCGATCGCCAGCGTCGGCGATGCGATGCGGGCCATCGCCGCCTCCAGCCCACCTCGCGCCCGGCCGACATCGTGCAGGTCCATCGCCTTGCCGATCAACAGGTAGCTGTTGGCGTCGAACCGCCGAGCCAGCTTGTCGCCGTGGTGGTCGAGGTAGCGCTCGACCTCGAAGCGCTGCCACAGGTCGGCGGTGTCCTGCCGGCGGTCGATCTGGGCGAGCTGGCGGCCGAATCGGTCGGTGAACACGTCGTCGGTGCGGAACGTGATCTGGGCGAGCATGCGCGCCGTGGCGAGCCCTTCGTGCGGTCCGCCACCCGGCTCAGCGTCGTAGTAGTCGCCCCCGCGCCAGCGCGGGTCGAGCCGGATCGACCGACGGCCGACGGCCCCCCAGGCGATCTGCTGCGCGGTGGCCTGTCCGCATGTGGCGATGGCGACGAGCGAGCCGACCCGGTGCGGGTAGGTGATCGCCCACTCGAGCGCCTGCATGCCGCCCATCGACCCACCGATGACCGACGCCCACCGGCGAACGCCGATGCGGTCGGCCACCGCCGCCTGCACGCGCACCATGTCCCGGATCGTCACCACCGGGAACCGGGAGCCGAACGGGCGACCGGTGGACGGGTCGATCGACGCCGGTCCCGTCGAGCCCTGACACCCGCCGAGGACGTTGACGCACACGACGAACCACCGGTCGGTGTCGATCGCGCCGCCCGGACCGACGACGCCGTCCCACCAGCCGGGTGCGGCGTGGCCCGACCCCATCGGGCCGACGACGTGGCTGTCGCCCGTCCACGCGTGGCAGACGAGCACCGCGTTCGCACCGTCGGCGTCGAGCCGGCCCCACGTCTCGTAAGCCGCGGCCACGTCGCGCAGGCGGCCGCCGCCGTCCAGGGCGAGAGGTCGGTCGACGGCGATCGTGACGAACTGGCGGTGGCCCGGGTCCTCGCCGGGGCGCCACGCGCCGGAGGCGGGGGGCGGGATGCGCATGGGACTCCCTTCGCGAGCTCTGGTCAAGGATCGTGGATCGTGGATCGTGGATCGTGGATCGTGGATCGAGGGCCTGCTACCGGCGGGGCCCGTGGTCGGTCCGGCGGCGCGGCAAGCGCTCCGGTTCGACGTCACGAGGCGGACGGTTCGTTGCCGGCGGACCGGCCACATCGCCACCACTGTTCAGGTAGCAAGGCACCTTGGGCGTCCGACCCAGGTTGCCGGACCTGTGCTCGACCGGCTCTCGCCGCCCTCGAACAGGCCACTCGTGATGCGTCG